>NZ_JAHLRC010000039.1:0-37550 GCF_018919545.1 Citrobacter sp. S46_ASV_140 | reverse complement strand
CGGCATCATTGATTTTGTACCAACGAATCTCTGCAGACTTAAGATTCTGACCAGAAGCGACAGCTTTGTATAAATACGGGCTGGAGTAGTCAAACTCTTTGACGATCATCATCGGTGAATGTTGGCGTGTGCCTGTTGGCTTGCCTGTACCGTTATCAGTGGGAATAGACAAATTGTGATGAAAGCCTTTAAATTCAATACTGTATTCTCTTCCCTTTACATCACACCCGCCCTTAATCAGCGCACCACCATCGTCATAAATCCACATATTGCCCGGAATCGCCATTTTCCTTTTCCCTCTTTCCATTAGAAATAACCACCAAAAGACTACACCTGTAATTATCGCAAGTAAATTAGTTGCAGTTGTAATTATTTCAATTTTCCCACTACACAATTCCACATATCGTAGAGGTTTACCGCACTCCTTCCCCGCTTTACACTAGGCGCGAAATTAATACAGAGGTGGGAATGAACGATTACAAAATGACGCCCGGTGAGTTGCGCGCCACCTGGGGTTTAGGGACCGTATTCTCGTTGCGCATGCTTGGCATGTTTATGGTTCTGCCGGTTCTGACCACGTACGGTATGGCGCTACAGGGTGCCAGTGAAGCGCTAATTGGCCTTGCCATTGGCATTTATGGTCTGGCGCAAGCCGTTTTCCAGATCCCCTTTGGTCTGCTTTCAGACCGCATCGGTCGTAAGCCGCTTATCGTCGGCGGGCTGGCGGTGTTCGTTCTCGGCAGCGTGATTGCCGCCCTCTCCGATTCAATCTGGGGCATTATTCTCGGTCGCGCTTTGCAAGGCTCTGGCGCGATTGCCGCCGCCGTGATGGCGCTGCTTTCCGACTTAACCCGTGAGCAAAACCGTACCAAAGCGATGGCGTTTATCGGCGTCAGCTTTGGTATCACCTTCGCCATTGCGATGGTGCTAGGACCGATCGTTACCCATGCGCTGGGGCTACACGCGCTGTTCTGGATGATTGCAGCTCTTGCAACCACCGGTATCGTGCTGACTATTTGGGTCGTTCCCAATAGCACCAGCCACATGCTGAACCGCGAATCTGGCATGGTAAAAGACAGCTTCAGCAAAGTGCTGGCGGAGCCCAAACTGCTCAAGCTTAACTTTGGCATCATGTGTCTGCACATTTTGTTGATGTCCACTTTCGTCGCCTTACCGGGCCAACTGGCGAAAGCCGGTTTCCCCGCCGCAGAACACTGGAAAATTTATCTGGTGACGATGCTGCTGTCCTTTGTTTCCGTGGTGCCGTTCATCATTTACGCAGAAGTGAAGCGGCGGATGAAGCGCGTATTCCTCGCCTGCGTGTTACTGATCCTTATCGCAGAGATTGTATTGTGGAGCGCTAACGTGCGTTTTTGGGGGCTGATTGCAGGCGTTCAGATATTCTTCCTCGCCTTCAACCTGATGGAGGCCCTCCTCCCCTCGCTTATCAGCAAAGAGTCTCCGGCTGGCTATAAAGGCACGGCGATGGGCGTTTACTCCACCAGCCAGTTTCTTGGCGTGGCGATTGGCGGTTCGCTCGGCGGTTGGGTGGTCGAAATGTTTGATGGTCAGGCGGTATTCCTGGCCGGCGCGCTTCTGGCGGCAGTTTGGTTGTTGGTGGCAAGCACAATGAAAGAGCCGCCGTATGTCAGTAGCCTGCGAGTGGAAATCCCACCTGAGATTGCCGCAGATGACACCCTTAAGCAGCGTCTGCTGGCTAAAGAAGGGATAAGCGAAGTGTTAATTGTAGCGAAAGAGCATTCGGCTTACGTGAAAATCGACAGCAAAGTGACGAATCGATTTGAGGTTGAACAGGCCATCAGTCAGGCGTGAAGAGTGCCAGATGGCGACTATCGTTTGAGCCGGCCTACAAATAGCGTGTGCAACCTGTAGGCCGGATAAGCGTAGCGCCATCAGGCATTACGACTTAATCGCGGAAGTTCTTAAACTGGAACGGCTGGCCGAGATCGCCGCCGCGAACCAGCGCCATAACGGATTGCAGATCGTCACGCGCCTTGCCGGTCACGCGGATTTCTTCGCCCTGAATTTGCGCCTGCACCTTCAGTTTGCTGTCTTTGATCAGCTTAACGATTTTCTTTTGCACCGCGCTTTCAATGCCCTGTTTCAGCTTAGCTTCAACAAACCAGGTTTTACCGCTGTGCACGAAGGTTTCTGGTACGTCCAACGAAGTGCCTTCAATACCACGTTTCAGCAGCTTGGCACGTAAAATATCCAGCAACTGATTGACCTGGAAATCAGACTCGCTTAGCACCTTAATCGTCTTATTCGACTCGTTCAGCTCAAAAGTCGCTTCAACGCCACGAAAATCAAAGCGTGACTCCACTTCGCGGCTGGCGTTATCTACCGCGTTACGGGCTTCCTGAAGATCAACTTCAGAAACAATATCGAAAGATGGCATCTTTTCCTCTCCCTTCATTTTTGATGCGAAGCATAATACCTGCAAAGTTACACAACAGACAGCGCTATACTAGGCTGTATCCTTTAATTGTACGTGGTACTGATACCTGCGAACAATAATGGGGTACGGCCGATATGGATTAACACCTGGTGATGTTGCAGGTGAGGAGGAAGAATGAAAATTACCGTACTGGGATGTGGAGCGTTAGGACAGCTTTGGCTAACCACGCTGTGCAAACATGGACATGAGGTTCAGGGGTGGCTACGCGTACCGCAACCCTATTGCAGCGTTAACCTGATCGACACGGATGGGTCAGTATTCAATGAATCCCTGACGGCAAACGACCCCGATTTTTTGGCGAAAAGCGACCTGTTGCTTGTCACTCTGAAAGCCTGGCAGGTTTCTGATGCGGTCAAAGGCCTGGCCTCCATTCTGCCTGACACCACTCCCATTCTGCTGATTCACAACGGTATGGGGACGATTGAAGAGTTGCATAACATTAAGCAACCTCTGCTGATGGGCACCACAACCCACGCGGCACGCCGTGACGGCAACGTGATCATTCATGTCGCTCAGGGAACAACAAGGATTGGTCCGGCGCGTGAACAAGACGGTGATTTCAGTTATCTGGCTGAAGTCCTGCAAGAGGTGCTGCCGGACGTCGCCTGGCACAACAATATTCGCGCTGAGTTGTGGCGCAAGCTGGCCGTCAACTGCGTCATTAACCCGCTGACCGCATTATGGGATTGCTCGAATGGAGAGTTACGCCATCATCCTGAAAAAATAGCACTCATCTGCGAGGAGGTGGCGGCGGTCATTGAACGCGAAGGCCACCACACATCAGCAGATGATTTACGCTATTATGTTGAGCAAGTGATTGACAGTACGGCGGAAAATATCTCATCAATGCTGCAAGACATACATGCCCTGCGCCATACTGAGATCGACTACATTACCGGTTATTTGTTAAAACGCGCCCGCGCGCACGGCATCGCCGTCCCGGAAAATGCCCGCCTGTTTGAAATGGTTAAGAGAAAGGAAAGTGAGTATGAGCGCTCAAGCACTGGTATGTCTCGCCCCTGGTAGTGAAGAGACCGAAGCAGTCACCACTATCGATCTGCTGGTTCGCGGCGGAATTAAGGTCACGACCGCAAGCGTTGCCAGCGATGGCGGCCTGACGATCGTGTGCTCACGCGGCGTAAAACTACTGGCGGATGCACCATTAGTGGAAGTTGCTGACGGGGATTTCGACATTATCGTGCTGCCCGGCGGTATTAAAGGCGCCGAGTGTTTTCGCGACAGCCCTCTGCTTGTCGAAACCGTGAAACAGTTTCATCGCTCCGGGCGCATTGTCGCGGCAATTTGCGCCGCTGCCGCCACAGTCCTCGTCCCACACGATATTTTTCCCATCGGTAACATGACCGGTTTTCCGGCGCTGAAAGACAATATTCCCACTGACCAGTGGCAGGATAAGCGCGTCGTATGGGATCCGCGCGTCAATCTGTTAACCAGCCAGGGACCGGGAACCTCAATCGATTTCGGTTTAAAAATCATTGATCTCCTGGTGAGTCGCGAAAAGGCTTACGAAGTGGCATCACAACTGGTGATGGCTGCAGGAATTTATAACTACTACGAGTAATCTTCAGGCCACTCGCATTCAAGGAATTATGATGAAAGGATATCTGAGCGGAGTGGCTTTACTGCTCCTTTCCGGCTACGCCAGTGCGACTCAACTTGAAATTGAGAGCCTTGAGTATCGCTATCCCGCAAGCACTGAGATGCAATATCGCGTGCCGTGGTTTACCTCAACGGATAACCCACAGGTTGCAAAACGCATTAACGATTATATTTTCACAAGCTTTATCAATCAGCTACCGGGAAATAATCCACAAGCGACCGTGAATCAGTTTGCGAAATCAGAGATGAATCCCACCGCAAACCTTGACTACACGATTGAGTATCGCGACGCCAAAGTGTTGACCCTCAACATGTTTGTCGAAGGCTGCGGGGCGTATTGCGAGTCGTACAATGTACCGATCAGCTTCGATTTAGCCAACGGCGCGACAATTACCCTTAACGACCTCTTTTCCCGCTCCACGATGACCGAGTTGAACACCCGCATCAGAAAAGATATCCGCAGCCAAATTGATACCTTTGTTGTCGCACAGAAATCACAAAAGCCGGAGCAAATAAAAGAAGACGGTGGAGATTCTGGCTTTGCCGAATTCTACGTATCGTGTGCAACCTACACCGACGGTCTGTACTACATCGACAAATTCTCCCTGCAAAAAGACCATCTGGCTTTCCTGAACGGACGTTGTAGCAACCACGCCAATCGCGCGGGTGACGAACTGGGCGATTTCACCACGAAAATCCCGACCGTTGAACTGCATAATCAGCTCACGCCTTACGGCCAGTATCTGACTACCGCAAAGAGAACAACACCGGTTTCGCCAGCGCCCGGCATTGACGGCAAGGTGATGTACGGCACGTTGGGAAAAAGCATGCGTATTGTGTTGAAGGTCGACTGCAAATACAGTGATTTTTTTGAAGGGGCTTACTTTTACCAGAAATTTGGCGCACCAATTGAATTAAACGGTAAATGCGACACAGCCGACAATCAACATTATGTACTGAAGACCTCTGCCGCTGAACAATCGGAAGAGAAGATAACGCTGGAGTTAAAAGACGGCGTCTATCAGGGTGTCTGGGAGTCGAACGGGAAAAAGCTCCCCATCCGTTTTGAATAATATTGTTATATTGCCGGATGGCAGCGTAAACAATTTATCAGGCCTACAAAACATACCGCTTGCAGGCCTGATAAGCGCAGCACCCTCAGGCAAAAGTCACTACGGGCGATATACCTTCACGTTTTCAAAGCCCTGCTCGCGCAGATACAGCGCCTGCAGACGGCTCATCACCCCGCGTTCACACCACAGCAGCCAGGTTTTACTCTGGTCCAGATCGCCGAATTTGGTGCTCAGTTTGTAGAACGGCAGAGAAACGACGTCCACACCGTCAACCTTCAGCGGTTTGTCATCCTGTTCATCCACAGAGCGGATATCCAGAATCACATCGTTCGGGCCGAAGCCGCTCACGGTTTCCACTTCCACCACGGTCTGCTGCGTCTGCTGGGCGATATCACGAATATCGATATTGTTCGCTTCTTCAACCACTTTATCGAGGATAGAGAAATCGAAGTTTTCTTCTTCGGCCTCAATCTTCGCTTTAATCGCTTTCACCGTCGGGCTTTTTGAAATCACACCGCAGTATTCCGGCATGGTACGGGCAAAGTCCTCAGTACCAATTTCACGCGCCAGATTAATGATGTGCTCCTTATCATGGGAGATAAGCGGGCGCAGGATCAGGGTGTCAGAAACGTTATCGATCAGGCGCAGGTTGGTCAGCGTCTGGCTGGACACCTGGCCCAGCGCTTCACCGGTTACCAGCGCCTGTACGCCGTAGCGCTCAGCGACTTTCGACGCTGCACGAACCATCATACGTTTAAGGACCACGCCCATCTGACCGTCGTCGACTTTCTCCAGGATCTCGCCAACCACCGGCTCAAAGTTGATCGCGACAAAACGCACGCGATGCGAGCTACCAAAGCGGTTCCACAGATAATGCGCCACCTGACGAACGCCGATTTCATGCGCTGCGCCGCCGAGATTAAAGAAGCAGTAGTGCACACGGCAGCCGCGACGCATCAGCATATAGCTGGACACGCCGGAGTCGAAACCACCGGAAATCAGCGACAGTACATCTTCCTGCGTCCCGATCGGGAAACCGCCAATACCTTCATAGCGGCCTTTAACCAGCAGCAGACGGTCGTTTTCGATTTCAAGATTAACCGTCACGTCCGGCTTCGTCAGCTTCACGCGCGCGGATTCAATATGCTGGTTCAGTCCACCGCCAACATAGCGTTCCACCTCAATAGAGCTAAACTCATGCTTACCGCGACGCTTAACGCGTACGCAGAAGGTTTTGCCTTCCAGTTGATCGCGATACTGCACCAGCGCTTTCTCGAAAATATCGTGCATATCGGTAAACGGCACGTCTTCAACTTCGAGAATATGGTGGATCCCCGGAATACGGGTCAGCGCGTCACGAATATCCAGGCGCTGGCTTTCATCTTTAGCGCGAACCTCAACGTGGTCCCAGTGGCGGACAACGGCAAGGTCTTCATCATAGTGCTTTAAAACGTTACGAATGTTCCCTGTCAGAATTTTTATAAAGCGCAAACGCACAGATTGGCTTTTGATGGTGATTTCTGGGAACAATTTAATGATAAACTTCATGGCGGCAATGGTTCTTTGGCAAGTCTGAATGACTTGTAATGGAAAAAAATACAGCAGCCCATACCCTGCGGCTGCATCCAGGCGCGCAAGTATACCACCATCATGGTCATCCTGTGCACATCGCCTTACCATTGTGCGTTATTTGCTTATCAGTGCGAGTCCGTTACCATAGCCTTGTGCTGCCAATACAGAGAGTCAGACATTCATTATGCCGAAGAAAAATGAAGCGCCAGCCAGTTTTGAAACAGCGCTGAGCGACCTGGAACAGATTGTTACCCGTCTGGAAAGCGGCGACCTGCCGCTGGAAGAAGCGCTGAACGAATTTGAACGTGGCGTACAGTTAGCACGTCAGGGACAGGTCAAGTTGCAGCAGGCTGAACAGCGCGTACAAATCCTGCTGTCAGATACTGAAGACGCCGCCCTTACGCCTTTCACACCGGATAATGAGTAAATGGATTTTACGCAGCAGCTACAGGCTTGCGTTGAGCAGGCCAACCAGGCACTGAGCCGTTTTATCGCGCCATTGCCCTTTCAGAACACTCCCGTGGTCGAAACCATGCAATATGGCGCATTATTAGGCGGTAAACGTCTGCGCCCGTTTCTGGTGTATGCGACCGGTCAGATGTTTGGCGTCAGCCTGAGTACGCTTGATGCTCCCGCTGCCGCCGTCGAGTGTATCCATGCCTATTCGCTGATGCACGATGACTTACCCGCGATGGACGACGATGACCTGCGCCGCGGTCTGCCGACCTGCCACGTAAAATTTGGCGAGGCTAATGCGATCCTGGCCGGAGATGCGCTACAGACGCTGGCGTTCTCCATTATCAGCGACGCCCCGATGCCGGAAGTTTCTGACCGTGACCGCATCGCGATGATCTCTGAACTGGCCCAGGCCAGCGGTATCGCCGGTATGTGCGGCGGTCAGGCGTTGGATCTGGACGCTGAAGGCCATCAGGTAGAATTGGATGCGCTGGAGCGTATTCACCGCCATAAAACCGGGGCATTGATTCGCGCCGCCGTGCGTCTGGGTGCGTTAAGCGCTGGCGATAAAGGTCGAGAATGCCTGGCAATACTCGACAAGTACGCAGAAAGCATCGGTCTGGCCTTCCAGGTTCAGGATGACATCCTGGATGTGGTAGGCGATACTGCAACATTGGGTAAACGTCAGGGTGCTGACCAGCAGCTTGGCAAAAGTACCTATCCTGCACTTCTGGGTCTTGAGCAAGCCCAGAATAAAGCCCGGGATTTAATTGAGGATGCCCGCCAGTCGCTAAGTTTGCTGGCCGCACAGTCACTCGATACCTCGGCACTGGAAGCGCTAGCGGACTACATAATCCAGCGTGATAAATAAACCAACATATCCCATGAGCTTGCGATGAGTTTTGATATAGCCAAATACCCGACCCTGGCGCTGGTCGACTCCACTCAGGAGTTACGCCTGCTGCCAAAAGAGAGCCTGCCAAAGCTTTGCGACGAACTGCGCCGCTATTTGCTCGACAGCGTAAGCCGTTCCAGCGGGCACTTCGCCTCTGGTCTGGGCACGGTGGAACTCACCGTAGCGCTGCACTACGTCTACAACACCCCGTTTGACCAGTTAATCTGGGATGTGGGACATCAGGCTTACCCGCACAAAATTCTGACCGGCCGCCGCGATAAAATCGGCACCATTCGGCAGAAAGGCGGTTTGCATCCATTCCCATGGCGCGGTGAGAGCGAATATGACGTACTGAGCGTAGGGCACTCCTCAACCTCCATCAGCGCAGGTATCGGTATTGCGGTTGCCGCCGAGAAAGAAGGCAAGGAACGCCGTACCGTTTGTGTGATTGGGGACGGTGCGATCACCGCAGGCATGGCGTTTGAAGCGATGAACCACGCGGGTGATATTAAGCCCGACATGCTGGTTATCCTCAACGACAACGAAATGTCGATTTCAGAGAACGTCGGCGCGCTGAACAATCACCTGGCGCAACTGCTCTCTGGCAAACTCTACTCCTCGCTGCGCGAAGGCGGGAAGAAAGTGTTCTCCGGTGTACCACCGATTAAAGAACTGCTCAAACGTACCGAAGAGCACATCAAAGGCATGGTTGTACCGGGTACGCTGTTTGAAGAGCTGGGCTTTAACTATATTGGTCCGGTGGACGGTCACGATGTGCTGGGGCTTATCACCACGCTTAAGAACATGCGCGATCTCAAAGGTCCACAGTTCCTGCACATCATGACCAAAAAAGGTCGTGGCTACGAGCCTGCGGAAAAAGATCCGATTACGTTCCACGCGGTACCAAAATTCGATCCATCCAGCGGATGTCTGCCGAAAAGCAGCGGCGGCCTGCCGAGCTATTCAAAGATCTTCGGTGACTGGCTGTGTGAGACCGCGGCGAAAGACAATAAGCTGATGGCGATCACCCCGGCGATGCGCGAAGGCTCCGGTATGGTGGAGTTCTCACGTAAGTTCCCGGACCGCTACTTTGATGTGGCGATTGCCGAGCAGCACGCGGTGACGTTTGCGGCCGGTCTGGCGATTGGCGGTTATAAGCCGGTCGTGGCTATTTACTCCACCTTCCTGCAGCGCGCTTACGATCAGGTACTGCATGATGTCGCCATCCAGAAACTGCCGGTCCTGTTCGCCGTCGATCGGGCGGGTATCGTTGGCGCAGATGGACAAACCCACCAAGGGGCGTTCGACCTCTCTTTCCTGCGCTGTATCCCGGAAATGGTCATTATGACCCCAAGCGATGAGAACGAATGTCGCCAGATGCTGTTCACCGGCTATCACTACAACGACGGTCCAACGGTCGTACGTTATCCGCGCGGTAACGCGGTGGGTGTTGAGCTGGCGCCGCTGGAACATCTGCCAATCGGCAAAGGCATCGTGAAGCGTCACGGGGAGAAAGTGGCGATTCTCAACTTCGGCACCCTAATGCCGGAAGCCGCTCAGGTCGCAGAGTCACTGAACGCCACGCTGGTTGATATGCGCTTTGTGAAACCGTTGGATGAAACGTTGATCCTCGAAATGGCAGCCCAACACGAGGTGCTGGTCACCCTCGAAGAGAATGCCATTATGGGCGGCGCTGGTAGCGGCGTAAACGAAGTGCTGATGGCCCATCGCAAGCCTGTTCCGGTGCTGAACATTGGCCTGCCTGACTTCTTCATCCCGCAGGGGACTCAGGACGAGGCTCGCGCCGAACTGGGACTTAATGCCGCCGGAATTGAGGCCAAAATCAAGGCCTGGCTGGCATAATCCCCTCCCCGCTCCTGCTATGCTTAACTCATCACGAGCATAGCAGGAGTGGATTAATGAAATACAACACCTTAGGAAAAACCGACCTACGGGTCTCCCGCCTTTGCCTGGGTTGCATGACGTTTGGCGAGCCCAATCGCGGCAATCACGCCTGGACGCTACCTGAAGAAAGCAGCCGCCCGATAATCAAACACGCTCTTGAAGGCGGCATTAACTTTTTTGATACCGCCAACAGCTACTCCGCTGGTAGCAGCGAAGAGATTGTCGGCCGCGCGCTGCGTGATTTCGCCCGCCGCGAAGAGGTCGTGGTCGCCACCAAGGTTTTTCACCAGGTTGATGATTTAGCGGAAGGATTATCCCGCGCACAAATCTTGCGCTCAATCGACGATAGCCTCAGACGCCTGGGTATGGACTATGTGGACATCCTGCAAATTCACCGCTGGGATTACAATACGCCTATCGAAGAAACGCTGGAAGCCCTTAACGACGTAGTGAAAGCCGGTAAAGCTCGCTATATTGGCGCCTCATCCATGCACGCGTCTCAGTTTGCTCAGGCGCTGGCCTTACAGAAACAACACGGCTGGGCGCAGTTCGTTAGCATGCAGGATCACTACAACCTGATCTACCGTGAGGAAGAACGCGAAATGCTGCCGCTTTGCTATCAGGAAGGCGTCGCGGTGATCCCATGGAGTCCGCTAGCGCGTGGTCGCCTGACGCGCCCCTGGGGAGAAACGACCGCACGTCTGGTTTCTGATGAAGTCGGTAAAAATTTATACAGTGACAGCGATGAAAACGACGCGCAAATTGCCGCGCGGCTGACCGGTGTCAGTGAGGAATTAGGCGTAACGCGTGCGCAGGTTGCGCTAGCCTGGCTGCTGAGCAAACCGGGGGTGGCAGCGCCGATTATTGGCACTTCGCGCGAGGAACAGCTGGATGAGTTACTTAATGCGGTGGATTTGACGCTGAAGCCGGAGCAGATTGCCGAGCTGGAAACGCCGTACAAACAGCATACGGTGGTCGGATTTAAATAATCTAGCATTGCCCGATGGCGCTGCGCTTATCGGGCCTACGAAACCGCCATCGTGTTTCCAGGCCGGATAAGGCGTTTACGCTGCCATCCGGCAAACCTATTTAAATGATCCCTACCGGCCAGTGATGGCCGATAAAATACAAAATTCCGGCGGAGAGTATTCCGGCCACAATATCATCAATCATGATCCCCGTACCGCCATGCACGTTGCGATCGAACCAACGGATCGGCCACGGCTTCCACATATCCAGTATACGGAAAATCACAAATCCGGCGGCAACCCACCGCCAGTCGTGGGTCGGCAGCGCCATCAGGGTTATCCACATCCCGACAAACTCGTCCCAGACAATGCTACCGTGATCGTGCACGCCCATATCTTTCGCCGTTTGATGGCACAGATAAACGCCGATACAGATAGACAACATGACCACCAGTGAATAAAGCTGCCACGGCAGAAACGTCATTAAATACCAAAAAGGGATCGCCGCCAGCGATCCCATCGTGCCTGGAACAATTGGGCTCAGCCCGCTGCCAAAACCGGTGGCCAACAGGTGCCACGGATTGCGCATACTCAGGCGACTTTTGGCGACATCTTTTTTAAGGCGCGGCAAAATGGTCATATCCTTTCCAGTCGAACGTGACGGGTTTTCCGTCGCGCGTAAAGTGAATGCCTTCCACGTCCGCGCTCATCTGCCCAATGCAGGTAAACGATGCGCCGAGATTCCCCAGCGCCACGTCCAGTGCGCCACGGTTAATTTCCGGTACGGTAAAGCATAACTCATAATCTTCACCACCCGAAAGCGCCCAGCGCAGGGCTTGTTCCGGCTCAACGTGTTGGGCAAATGCCGTGGAGTATGGCAACGCATCGACGTTAACCCGCGCCCCACAGCCGCAGGCATTGACGATATGCCCCAGATCGGAAATCAGGCCGTCGGAAATATCGATAGCCGCACTGGCCAGATCGCGCAGAGCTTGTCCCTGCAAAATACGCGGTGTTGGACGCAGATGACGTTTAAGCAGATAGTCTGCGTCTTTTGCATCAGCCACCTGCAAGCGATCCTGCAAAATCGCCAGCCCGGCCGCGCTGTCGCCCGGCGTACCGGTCACATAAATCCAGTCCCCCGGTTTCGCACCGGAGCGTTTTAAGGCCCGTCCAACAGGGACGTAGCCGTGGATACCCAGCGTCATCGACAGTGGCCCACGCGTGGTGTCACCACCTATCAGCTGCATATCATAGTAATTGAGGAGTTCAAACAGGCCATCGCTGAAGGCTTCAAGCCAGGCTTCGTCGACGTCAGGCAGCGTGAGCGCCAGCGTCAGCCACGCAGGATCGGCTCCCATCGCCGCCAGATCGCTCAAATTCACCGCCAGCGCTTTCCAGGCGAGATCGGTGGGATCAATGTCGGGGAGGAAGTGGTTGCCTGCCACCAGCGTATCAGTGCTGATCGCCAGCGTTTGTTTTTCAGGGATGTTCAGAAGTGCGCAATCGTCACCAATACCGGTTTCGACATCAAGACGAGACGTTCTTACGCGGTCAAAATAACGGGCAATCAGGGAAAATTCGCCGCATGCCATACGTTATGCCTCAGCAGAAAAAAAAGAAAAAGCCGGGGGCAGCGGAAACAAGTTCCACCATCCAGCCGGCCTCGGGATTACTTTTTGTTGGGGCGAATCACAGGTGCTGCTTTATCCAGTACGCCGTTCACGAATTTATGGCTGTCTTCAGCGCCGAAGGTTTTCGCCAGTTCAATCGCTTCGTTGATGGCCACTTTGTACGGCACATCACTACGTTTAGACAGTTCAAACAGCGCAATACGCAGCACGGCTTTTTCTACCTGACCCAGCTCTTCCAACAAACGAGACAGATAAGGCTTCATTAATCCATCCAGGTACGCGCTGTTAGTCGCCACCCCGGACAGCAGTTCACGGAAATACAGAACGTCGACATCTTTTACGTCCTGTTCCGCCAGGAACTGGTATTCAACATCAGCGATGTCGTTCTGGGACAACTGCCAGGAGTAGAGCGCCTGGACGGCACACTCACGGGCGCGGCGACGAGCAGCAGGTTTCACGGATTTCCCCTTACAAAAATCAGGCCTTGATGGCTTTCAATACATTAATCATTTCAAGTGCAGTCAGTGCAGCTTCTGCGCCTTTGTTGCCGGCTTTAGTGCCAGCACGTTCGATGGCTTGTTCAATACTTTCGGTGGTCAGAACACCGAAGGCTACCGGAATGCCACTGTCCTGAGCGACATGCGCCAGGCCATTGCTTGCACCGCCAGCCACATATTCGAAGTGCGCGGTACCACCACGAATCACCGTACCTAACGCAATCACCGCGTCGTATTTACCGGCTTTTGCAAGTACTGAGGCTGCCAGCGGCAGCTCATACGCGCCCGGAACCCAAACGACGGTAATGTTTTCATCTTTAACCTGACCAATACGTTTCAGGGCGTCGATCGCACCTTCCAGCAGGCTGTCATTGATAAAGTTGTTGAAACGCGCAATGGTGATGGCGACGCGAGCGTCCGGGGTAGCAACGTTAGCTTCAATAATGTTCATATTCTTCCTTCGGATTCACTGGACCCCGCAGGGGGGCGGATTTTATCATAATAATCTGTGCGCTGCTTCCCTTTCGAACCGGGAGATCATGCGCCCACTAAATGCAGGCAAAGGTCCGGACCTACATGGCGTATTTCGTTGAATTTGAAATGGGGGGCGTCAGCCAGTTTCTCAAGGCCTGGAAGCACACATAATCCTCGTGCATCGCTGCCTAACAGTTTAGGCGCAACATACACGATTAGCTCATCGACCAGACCGGCCTGTAATAACGCGCCCGCAAGCGTTGGACCTGCTTCAACCCAAATGCTGTTAATTTGCTGCTTGCCCAGTTGCATCATCAGCACCACCAGATCCAGATGTCCGTTATGTTCCGGCACCTTCAGACTGCGCACCGTCTCCGGCCAACTACGAGGATCATCTTTTGTCCGGGCAATCCAGGTTTCTCCAGGCTGTTGCACAATACGGTGTTCCGGCGTGACCTGATTCTGGCTATCAACAACAATGCGGATAGGCTGGCGCAGATTTTCCTGCGGGTAACTCGCCTGGGTTGACTCCCCAAGTTCCGACCAACGCACGGTAAGCTGAGGGTCGTCAGCCAACACCGTAGCGCTGCTGGTTAAGATGGCGTGGCTTTGCGCCCGTAATCGTTGCACATCGCGACGCGCCTGTGGCGAGGTTATCCACTGGCTTTCACCACTGGCCATCGCCGTACGCCCATCAAGCGACGCACCAAGTTTAAGCTGCACGTAGGGGAATCCCGTACGCATACGCTTGAGAAAGCCTTTATTAAGCTGCTCAACCTCGCTCATCATCAGCCCGTGACTGACGTCAATGCCCGCCTGCTGCAAACGGTAGAGACCACGACCGGCTACCTGCGGATTGGGATCCTGCATCGCTGCAACCACACGTGACACGCCTGCGGCAATCAGCGCATCGCAGCACGGGGGGGTACGACCATGATGGCTGCAGGGTTCAAGCGTTACATAGGCAGTCGCCCCTTGCGCTTTTTCTCCAGCCATGCGCAGAGCGTGGACTTCGGCATGCGGTTCACCCGCGCGGTGATGATACCCTTCACCGACGATCTCCCCATCTTTGACAATCACGCAGCCCACGTTGGGATTGGGGTGAGTGGTAAAACGTCCGCGTGCAGCAAGCTTCAGCGCGCGCGCCATGTACAATTCATCCTGCATGGCTTAGTCCTGTAGGCGAGCAATCTCTTCGCCAAATTCTTTGATATCTTCGAAACTCCGGTAAACCGAGGCAAAGCGGATGTAGGCGACTTTATCGAGTTTTTTCAACTGCTCCATCACCAGGTTGCCGATCATCTTGCTCGGCACCTCACGCTCGCCAGTCGCACGCAGTTGTGATTTGATATGGTTCAACGCCATTTCGACGTCATCTGAGCTGACCGGACGTTTCTCAAGCGCTCTGAGCATGCCGCTGCGCAGCTTATCTTCATTAAAGGGTTCACGCACATCGTTGCTTTTCACAACGCGTGGCATGACAAGTTCAGCCACTTCAAAAGTGGTGAAACGTTCGTTACAGACCAGACACTGCCGACGGCGGCGTACTGAGGAGCCCTCGCCTACAAGACGAGAGTCAATTACCTTAGTGTCTACGGCGAAACAGAATGGGCAATGCATACGGCGTCCTGTCCTCAGTGGTTAACAGAAATCTATTTTACCCTGAACTGGCGTGACAACAAAGGCGCAGCGCTTTTGAGACAAAGGATCGATGCCTTCGTGCTCGGTGCGCACTACCATTATGCTATCGCGACAATGAAGGAAGTAATCACAATGACAAGACGTTACCTAAGAATTCTCCTGGTGGGAAGTCTCTTTAGTCTTAGCGCATGCGCACAGCAAAGCGAAGTACGCCAGATGCATCAAAGCGTTAGCACGTTGAATAAAGAGATGACACAGCTAAATCAGGAAACGGTAAAAATTACACAACAAAATATGTTGAATGCCAAATCAACCAGCGGAGCCTATCTGCTGCCGGGTTCCAATACACCAGCCCGACTGGACAGCCAGATTGGCATGTTACGGATGTCACTTGTCAATATTGCGCCGAACGCCGACGGCACGCGGCTCACATTACGTATTCAGGGTGAATCCACTACGCCTTTACCCGCCTTTAGCGCCACCGTCGAGTATGGACAAATTCAGGGCACCACGGATAACTATCAGGAAGCGAACGTTCAGAACCAATTGGTAACTGCCCCGGCAAGTATCCTTGCTCCCAGCGACGTAGACATTCCGTTGCAAATAAATGGCCTCTCTCCGGACCAGTTAGGATTTGTTCGTATCCACGACATCCAGCCTGTTAATCAATAAACTTTTTTGCGGGACGTTTTGTGCGTTCCGCAACATCACTCCGGCCCGTTTTGTTACTCACCTGACATAACCGATATTTCTGGTAAAACTTGGCAACATTCATGGGAGCCAGTACAATTCGCCGCCTAAAGTGAGCAAACGTGAACGCAATCGATTACGTAAATGATAGAACTGTGAAACAACACATATTTTTGTGAACAATGATTTTTATAATAGGCTCCGAAGAAACACGAAATATTTAGAAACGCAATTTGCGCCTTTTTCACTCCCGAAAGGGATTTCAAACAGTGGCATACATATGAAAAAAACATTACTTGCAGCCGGTGCAGTGCTGGCGCTCTCCTCGTCTTTTACTGCCAACGCTGCAGAAAATGACAAACCGCAATATCTGTCCGACTGGTGGCACCAGAGCGTCAACGTAGTGGGAAGCTACCACACCCGTTTCTCCCCGAAACTGAACAATGACGTGTATCTGGAATACGAAGCGTTTGCCAAAAAAGACTGGTTTGACTTCTATGGCTACATCGATATTCCGAAAACCTTCGACTGGGGTAACGGCAACGATAAAGGCATCTGGTCTGACGGTTCCCCGCTGTTTATGGAAATCGAACCGCGTTTCTCCATCGATAAACTGACCGGTGCTGACCTGAGCTTTGGTCCGTTCAAAGAATGGTATTTCGCCAACAACTACATCTACGATATGGGTGATAACAAAGCCAGCCGCCAGAGCACCTGGTATATGGGTCTGGGTACCGATATCGATACCGGTCTGCCGATGGGTCTGTCCCTGAACGTGTATGCTAAATACCAGTGGCAGAACTATGGCGCATCCAACGAAAACGAGTGGGATGGCTACCGTTTCAAAGTGAAATACTTTGTGCCGATCACCCAGGTTTGGGGCGGCCAACTGACCTACATCGGCTTCACCAACTTCGACTGGGGCTCCGATTTGGGTGATGATCCGAACCGCACCAGCAACTCTATCGCTTCCAGCCACGTCCTGGCGCTGAACTACGATCACTGGCACTACTCCGTAGTAGCGCGTTACTTCCATAACGGCGGCCAGTGGAAAGGTGGAGATACTCTGAACTGGGGCGAAGGCGACTTCAGCGCGAAATCTACCGGTTGGGGTGGTTACCTGGTCGTAGGTTACAACTTCTAATCCTGCCAATTTATCGCAGACAAGCCAGCTTAACCGCTGGCTTTTTTATGGCTGGTCTTCACAGCGTACTTTACGTAAAAAGTCACTTAGCGAGCGATCTGCAGATTCACGAAAATGCCTGTCGAGCGGCGTGATCTTCAGACACCGATCAACACGAAAGCAGCGATAATCGTCACGTTTCTCACACCAGGCAACCAGCAACCAGTGCTCACCCCAGAAAAATAGCCCCAGCGGCTGAACGTCGCGCCAGGAGAGATTCCCGGACTCGTCGCGATAATGCAGCGCCAGCACCTGCTGCGCCGAAACCGCGCGATGTATGAGATCAAAAGCACTGCGTGAATGCGGCTGATTGCCAAAATCTGGCGCGAAAACCCGCGTTTGCTCGGCTCTGCGCCGACACTCTGGCGGCAATATCGCCAGCACTTTTTCCTGCGCGGATTCCAGCGCCTGTGAGAGTGAATCCCCACCCCATGTTTTCAGCAACCGAATCGCTACCATTAACGCTTCTGATTCGCGATGCGTTAACATCAACGGCGGCAGATCAAACCCCGCCATTAAGCGGTATCCACTGCCCACTTCTCCTTCAATGGGCACGCCGGATAAAGAGAGATCGCGGATATCGCGATAAATCGTCCGTTCAGAAACCTCAAGACGTTCTGCCAGCAGCGCCGCCGTGGTCACTCGCCTGCCACGCAGGATTTGTACAATCTGAAACAAGCGGTCGGCGCGTCTGGTCATTTTAATCCTCAGTCCTGAAAATATTACGCGGGTTGATGTAAACCAACGCGATTGCCTTCGCTGTCAGTAAACAGCGCAATAGTGCCAATATCCTGCCCCAGTTCGAGCGGACCAAACACGCACTGGCCGCCAGCGGTGGCGACGCGTTTAAGCGTTGCAGCCAAATCGTCCGTATGCAGATAAATAATAGCGCCCTGCGCTGAAGGCGTAATACCGTCAAATTTAGCCAGCGCCCCGCCGGGAGCGGGATCCTGATGTGGAAATACGGCCAGCTCCGCGCTGTCCATATTCTCACGACGCAAAGAAACCTGCATCACTGGCTCATAAAAAGCAATGGCGCGCTCCATTTGTGCCACGGGGATTTCAAACCAGCTAATTACGTTATTCATACTTCCTCCTGCCTGTGTGGGTAATCTCAGAAGGACTATAAGACAGGGCTACTGACAGCATACTGTCAGTAGTATGGCGACCGGAAAAGATAATGGACTGCTACCAAATCACAGGCAAAAAAAATCCCGACCTTGCGATCGGGATTCCAGTATCTTCACTTTTAATAGTTTAAGGCAGAATTGACGGTTGATCCGCCCCTTCTTTCTCAACCTTCTGCTGCAGCATGTGCTCACGCTTCATACCCAGCTTCAGCGCCAGCGCCGATGCTACGTAGATAGAAGATGCAGTACCGATGGAAACACCGATCAGCATCGTCAGCGAGAAGCCTTCCAGTACCGGACCACCGAACAGGAACAGCATCAGAATAACCATCAACGTCGTACCGGACGTAATCAACGTACGGTGCAGCGTCTGAGTCAATGACACGTTAAAGATTTCGTAAGGCGTACCGCGACGAATTTTGCGGAAGTTTTCACGAATACGGTCAGATACGACGATACTGTCGTTCAGCGAGTAACCGATTACCGACATCAACGATGCGACGATAGTCAGATCAATCTCGATATGGAACAACGACAGGATCCCAAGTGTGATAATCACGTCATGCGCCAGAGCGATAACTACCCCTGCCGCCAGTCGCCACTCAAAGCGGAAACCGACGTATACCAGGATGGAGATCAACGCCGCCATCAGCGCCATTGCACCGGTTTGCGCCAGGTCTGCACCCACGCTCGGACCTACGAATTCAATTCGTTTCACCGCGGCGTTTTGGTTGGTGGATTCGTTAATCACACTCAACACTTTGCTGCCCAGTACCTGACCGCCGTCTGCGCCTTCAGTTGGCGGCATACGCACCATAATGTCGTGGCTGCTGCCGAAGTTCTGCAGAAGCGGATCAACAAAGCCCGCTTTCTCCAGCGCATCGCGCATCACGTCCATATCGGCCGGTTTTTCCAGCGTGATTTCAATTACCGTACCACCGGTGAAATCGAGACCCCAGTTAAACCCACGTACGCCCATCACCACGATGGCCGCAATCAGCAGGAAACCTGAAATGCCGAAAGCCCAGTAGTCCCAGCGCATAAAGTCCCAGACTTTACGGCCGTGGTTCAATTGTTCAACAGTATATTCCTGTGCCACTTCGCACTCCTCAGATTGACAGCTTTTTGACGCGCTTGCCGCCATACAACAGGTTTACGATGGCACGTGTACCGACAATCGCGGTAAACATCGACGTCGCCACACCAATACCGGTAGTAATCGCGAACCCTTTAATTGCCCCGGTGCCAACTGCGTACAGGATAATGACCTTAATCAGCGTCGTAATGTTCGCATCAAAGATGGAGCTAAATGCGCCCGCATAACCTTCATTGATGGCCTGCTGCACCGAACGCCCGTTACTCAACTCTTCTTTGATACGTTCGTTAATCAGTACGTTCGCATCGACCGCGACAGCAAGGGTTAAGACGATCCCCGCAATCCCCGGCATACTCAGCGTAGCGCCCGGCAGCAGCGACATAATACCGACAATCAGTACCAGGTTAGCAATCAGCGCACTGGTCGCGATCAGACCGAACTTCTTATAGAAGAAGATCATGAACAGGATAGACACCACCAGACCGGCCAGACACGCTTCCAGACCCTGTTTAATGTTCTGCATACCCAGGGTAGGACCGATGGTACGTTCTTCAACAATCTGAATCGGCGCAATCAACGCACCGGCACGTAACAGCAGAGAAAGCTGACGCGCTTCGTTCGGGTTGTTAATACCGGTGATACGGAAGCTGTTGCCCAGGCGAGACTGGATGTTGGCGATGTTAATCACCTCTTCCTGTTTCACCAGCACTGCGCGACCGTTGGCATCTTTTTTACCGCTGTCTTTGTACTCCACGAACAGGGTCGCCATCGGCTTACCGATGTTGTCCTTGGTGAAGTTGGACATGATGTTACCACCCGCGCTATCCAGCGAGATGTTAACCTGCGGCTGATTGTATTCGTCCTGGCTGGAAGTGGAGTCGGTGATATGATCACCGGTCAGGATCACGCGTTTGTACAGCACAACCGGCTGACCTTCACGTGACTGTTTCACTTCCGAATCACCCGGTACACGCCCGGATGCCGCAGCAGACTGGTCAACGTTGGTGTTCACCAGACGGAATTCCAGCGTCGCGGTAGCGCCCAGAATTTCTTTCGCACGCGCGGTATCCTGAATGCCTGGCAGTTCGACCACAATGCGGTCAGCACCCTGACGTTGGACCACCGGCTCAGCAACACCCAGTTGGTTAACACGATTACGCAGAATGTTGATGTTCTGCTGTACCGCGTATTCACGGGCTTCGCTCAGGCGCGCATCGGTCATCACCGCACGCAGAACATTGCTGCCCTGGCTGGAAATAACCAGATCCTGGTGACGCTTGCTCAGGTAAGAGATAGCTTCATCACGGGCGCTGCTATCACGGAAGGTGATGCTCAGACCGTAGTTATCTTCTTTGCGAACGGTAGTATAAGGAATGCCTTTTTCACGCAGATCGCTGCGCAGGCTATCGATATTTTGTTCCTGCAACTTACTCAGCGCGGTGTCCATATCCACTTCCATCAGGAAGTGAACGCCGCCACGCAGGTCAAGACCGAGTTTCATCGGTTCTGCGTGAATGGCTGCCAGCCAGCGTGGAGTTGCCGGTGCAAGGTTAAGCGCCACGACGTATTGATCGCCCAATACGCCCATTAACACTTCACGTGCGCGCAGTTGGGTATCAGTGGAGTCGAAGCGCGCAAGAATAGCACCCTCTTCCAGAGCCACAGACTTAGGTGTGATTTTATCTTCTTGTAACGTTTTCTGGACCTGGATCAGCGTTTGCTCACTGGCGGCGGCACCGCGCACGCCAGTGATTTGAACAGCCGGATCCTCACCATACAGGTTGGGAAGCGCATAGAGCAGACCGACGACAATAACGACGATCAGCATGACATACTTCCACAAAGGATAACGGTTTAACACGGCAGTTCCCTTTGGGAAAACAATAAATTACAGCGCCTTCATGGTGCCTTTCGGCAGAACGGCAGCTACGAAATCACGTTTAATAACCACTTCAGTGGTGTCGTTCAGCGCGATAGCGATGTAGCCAGATTCTGCTACTTTGGTCACGCGACCCACCAGACCACCGTTAGTCAGCACTTCATCGCCTTTCGCAATGGAGTTCATCAGATTTTTGTGTTCTTTGGTGCGCTTTTGCTGCGGGCGCAGGATCATGAAGTAGAAAATCAGACCAAACACCACCAGCATCAGAATCAGAGACATCGGGCTGCCCTGCGCCGGAGCACCTGTTGCCGCTACCGCATCAGAAATAAAAAAGCTCATTCAAATTCCCTCATTATTAAAATTAATCAACGTTCACAGGTGGAACTGGTCTACCCTGACGTTGGTAAAAATCGGTCACGAAGCTCTCTAATTTACCCTCTTCAATAGCCTTGCGTAAACCCGCCATCAAACGCTGGTAGTAGCGAAGGTTATGAATCGTGTTGAGTCGCGCGCCCAATATTTCGTTGCAACGGTCGAGATGATGCAAGTAAGCGCGCGAATAATTGCGACAGGTGTAGCAATCACACTCAGCATCGAGCGGACTGGTGTCGCTTTTATGTTTCGCGTTACGAATTTTTACCACGCCGTCAGTCACAAACAAATGACCATTACGGGCATTTCGCGTTGGCATCACGCAGTCAAACATATCGATACCGCGACGTACGCCTTCAACCAGATCTTCTGGTTTGCCGACGCCCATCAGGTAACGAGGTTTATCTGCCGGAATCTGTGGGCATACATGCTCCAGGATACGGTGCATATCTTCCTTCGGCTCACCGACAGCCAAACCGCCGACAGCGTAGCCATCAAAACCGATGTCTACCAGACCTTTAACGGAGATATCACGTAAATCTTCGTAAACACTGCCCTGAATGATGCCAAAAAGCGCATTTTTGTTGCCGAGGCTATCAAAACGATCCCGACTGCGCTTCGCCCAACGCAGAGACATCTCCATCGAGCGTTTAGCATAGTCCCAGTCGGCCGGATACGGTGTACATTCGTCGAAGATCATGACGATATCGGAACCGAGATCGTATTGAATCTCCATTGATTTCTCGGGATCGAGGAAAATCGGATCGCCGTTGATCGGGTTACGGAAATGCACGCCCTGCTCGGTAATCTTACGGATATCACCCAGGCTGAAAACCTGGAAGCCGCCGGAATCGGTGAGGATTGGCCCTTTCCACTGCATAAAATCGTGCAGATCGCCATGCAGTTTCATAATTTCCTGTCCCGGGCGCAGCCACAGGTGGAAGGTGTTACCGAGGATAATCTGCGCGCCAGTTGCTTCAACTTCTTCCGGCGTCATGCCTTTCACAGTACCGTAAGTACCGACCGGCATAAAAGCAGGTGTTTCTACTACGCCACGATCAAAAACCAGGCGGCCGCGGCGAGCGCGACCGTCTGTGGTATCCAGTTCAAATTTCATCTTAACTCCTGCGTCAGAAAAACAGTCCGACGTTTTAAATACTCATATCGCGGATTTATTCCCCGACACGCTCAGAAATAGCCTGCGGATTGTACGTGATAAACATCGCATCACCGTAACTAAAAAAGCGATATTCCGCTTTTACCGCTTCATGATAGGCGTGCATGGTGTTTTTATAACCAGCAAACGCGGAAACCAGCATGATCAGCGTTGATTCCGGCAGGTGGAAGTTGGTTACCAGGGCATCAATCACCTGATATTTATAGCCAGGATAAATGAATATTTGCGTATCGCCGAAAAACGGCTCGATAAGGTCGTTTTTGGCCGCCTGTGCCGCGCTTTCCAGTGAACGTACGGAGGTGGTGCCCACCGCAATCACGCGGTTGCCGCGCGCTTTCGCCGCCAGCACAGCATCAACGACATCCTGCGGCACTTCCGCATATTCGGAGTGCATGATGTGATCTTCGATGGTGTCTACGCGCACCGGCTGGAAAGTCCCCGCGCCCACGTGCAGAGTGACGAACGCCATTTCAATGCCTTTATCGCGCAGCTTAACCAGCAGCGGATCGTCAAAGTGCAGACCCGCAGTCGGCGCGGCGACCGCACCCGGTTTTTCGCTATACACGGTCTGATACAGCTCGCGGTCGGCATCTTCATCCGGACGGTCAATATACGGTGGCAGCGGCATATGGCCGATGGCGTTAAGGATATCCAGCACGCTGCGCTCGTCGTTAAACTCGACTTCAAACAGCGCGTCATGGCGTGCCACCATCGTTGCTTTAATACTTTCGTCGTCGCCCAGCAGCAGCTCGGCCCCCGGCTTTGGCGCTTTCGAGGCGCGAATATGCGCCAGAATACGTTTGTCATCCAACATACGCTCGACCAGCACCTCGATCTTGCCGCCGCTGGCTTTACGGCCAAACAGACGCGCCGGAATAACGCGGGTGTTGTTAAAGACCAGCAAATCGCCAGGGTTGAGCTTATCGAGCAAATCGGTGAAAGTACCGTGCGTCAGCGCGCCCGTCGGCCCGTCCAAAGACAGCAAGCGGCAACTACTGCGCTCAGCTTGCGGATAGTGGGCAATCAGGGATTCGGGTAGTTCAAAGGTGAAATCGGTAACGCGCATGACACTGACTCAGACTAAAATAAGAGGCGGGTAGTCTAGTGCCGGGGCGTCCTCCCTGCAACCTTTACCCCTCAAGTTAAAAGACATAATCTATACACAAAATCATTCAAGATGCATCGAGGCGGCAACTGAATGAGTCCCCGGGAGCTTACTCAAGTAAGTGACTGGGGTGAGTGAAGGCAGCCAACAAAGAGGCAGTTTGAAGGATGAAGTGGATATGAATTTTCTTGCACATTTGCATCTGGCTCACCTTGCCGACAGCTCGCTTTCCGGCAATTTGCTGGCCGACTTTGTCCGGGGCAATCCGGAAACGCACTATTCGCCTGACGTGGTGGAAGGCATCTTCATGCACCGTCGTATCGACGTGATGACCGATAACCTGCCGCAGGTGTGTGAAGCCAAAGAGTGGTTTCGCAGCGAAACGCGCCGTGTCGCGCCGATTACGCTGGACGTAATGTGGGATCATTTTCTGTCGCGCCACTGGTCGGAAATATCCCCCGACTTCCCGCTGGCGGACTTTGTGCGCTATGCTCGCACCCAGGTGACCACTATTTTGCCTGAATCGCCACCGCGCTTTATCAATTTAAACAACTATATATGGTCAGAGAAATGGCTTGAGCGCTATCGGGACATGGATTTTATCCAGAACGTCCTGAATGGCATGGCCAGCCGCCGCCCACGACTCGATGCCCTGCGTGACTCATGGTATGACCTGGATACGCATTACGATGCGTTAGAGGAACGATTCTGGCAGTTTTATCCGCAAATGATGGAACAGGCGCAGCGTAAAACCCTTTGACTACAGCCCGTATTAGCCGCCGGATAAGCAGTAGCCGCCATCCGGCAAAAGATTGATAGACAAAACCTGTCTCATTGATTGCCAGCGCCTCTTTGTCTTATTCCCGAACACTCTCTATACTGGCCCGCGTTGCGTTCCAAAAACCCCTTAACATTGCAGGAGAATTATATGGTACTGGTAACTCGTCAGGCTCCGGATTTCACAGCAGCTGCGGTACTGGGTAGCGGTGAGATCGTTGAAAACTTCAACTTCAAACAGCATACCAACGGTAAAACTACCGTTCTGTTCTTCTGGCCGATGGACTTCACCTTCGTTTGCCCGTCTGAACTGATCGCTTTCGACAAACGTTACGAAGAATTCCAGAAGCGCGGCGTGGAAGTTGTTGGCGTTTCCTTCGACTCTGAATTTGTCCACAACGCATGGCGTAACACCCCTGTCGACAAAGGCGGCATCGGTGCAGTGAAATACGCAATGGTTGCTGACATCAAACGCGAAATCCAGAAAGCCTACGGCATCGAGCACCCGGAAGCGGGCGTTGCTCTGCGCGGTTCTTTCCTGATCGACGCTAACGGCGTTGTTCGCCACCAGGTGGTTAACGATCTGCCGCTGGGTCGTAACATCGACGAAATGCTGCGCATGGTTGACGCGCTGCAGTTCCACGAAGAGCACGGCGACGTTTGCCCGGCACAGTGGGAAAAAGGTAAAGAAGGTATGAACGCGTCTCCGGACGGCGTAGCAAAATACCTGACCGAGAACGTTTCCAGCCTGTAATTGGCATGAATCGTAAGAGGCCCGCAAATTGCGGGCCTCTTTTATTGGTTTATGTCGGATTACCCTTTTTCACTTCACGCCAGATTCGCCACGCCATAAGCGCCAGTACGGCGACCCCAAGAATTAACGCCCCCCACACCAACAGCGTTTTCCACTGGCTTTGTTGCTCAGCTACTGACGTTGCCGTCAATCGCGCTTCACCACCAAGCGCCACGCTCTCCTGAAGAGTCGCCCACGGTAGATAATCTATCTCCTGCGATTTACGCAGCGACGCCGGGATCAGCATATCGAGACCAACATCTGCCTTTTTCGCCGCCCGGTTTCCCCACGCCAGCATATAAGGCCCTTTGCCCTGCGTATTAAACACCAGTTGATAACTGTCGCGCATGCCGCTCAACTCAGGCAGCCTCTCTGGCAACCGGGCGTTAATGGTCGTCATCCGGACGGCCTCAACCAACTGACCGGAAAGATGAATATCTTCCGCACTCCTCCAGTCCAGATTGTAAAGCATGGTTTTTGTCAGCGGCTGCCAGGGCTCTTTTTCAGCGCTGCGCCAGGCCAGTTCCACCGGTAAAACACCTTCACTTTCCAGATCGATGCGAAGCGAGGTCAGCGGCTGGGGCTGCGCCCATCGCCAGACGGCTTCGTCATCCGAAACCTTAATCCCCTGGGCTTCAATCACGATACGCTCGGATTCCGGCTCGCTGCTGGCCGCTATCGCGCTCACGCTGTTTAACGTCAGCGCCGGACTTTGCGAGTCGAGGATCACCAGCAGGTAACGAGTCGCCTCCGCAGAGAGCGTGAGGCTGGCGCTGATGGTGTCCATTTTCAGGCGATCGTTATCACGCGTCAGATCCATTAACGGCGCATCTTCCTGCACGGGTCGCCAGTAGCGCAAATCACTGCTTGCATAAACCGAGGCTTTCCCCTGCCAGTTGCCCGCCTGCGAGTCCCAGTTCAGGCGTAACTGCGCCAGTGAAAAGGCATCTTTCGTCTCTTCCGGGAGCGTCAGTAAATAGCTCTGGCCGAGCGCTTTGACATCATCACTTTGCAAATGAATTTCAATGCCGCTCTTCGAGCGTAAAACAATAGCGTCTCCGCCTCGTTGCCCCTCCTCACGCGGCGCAACCGGTGACATATCAAGCGGGAAAAAACGCAGCGCCACTGCCTCTGGCGTAACGGGCTGGGTTTTCTGCACCACCAGAGTAAACGGCACCGTCTCCCCCAGATGGTTAAAGACCCGGACATCGCGCAAATCCGCCCAGGCGGTACCCGGATACACCGCCGGAGGTAGCGAAACGCGATACCACGGCGATGTGCCCGTAGTTTCCAGCGTCACCCCCGTTACGTAGTCCGCCGGAGACTCTTTCACTTCATCGCTGCTTACCGCCGCGCCTGTCGCGCCTGTCGCGCCCAACAGTACGCTGCATAACACCGCTTTCATCCATTTCATTTTTCTTCTCCTGCTTTGGGCGGTAATGGTGAAAAATACCCGATAATCAACACCAGAATGGCCACGCCGATAAACGCAACCGCGCGCGCCAGACCGCCGCCTCCTGCGCTGTCCACCAGCATCAGTTTCACAATGACTATCCCCAGCAATACCGCGCCACACAGCCATTCCCGACGCGAGCGGCGCCGGGTCGCCCGCAGCATCACCACCAATGCCGCCAGCATCCAGAACAGAGCAAAACAGGTTTGAATCAGCCGTGAATCCCATAGTGCGTCTACACGCCACGCAACCTCGCCATACCAGGACAATGCGCGCAGCAGCACACCATTGAGCCACCAAAAGCTGAGCGCCATCAGCGCCACAACCGGCCATGGGCGACATACCGAAAGCTGCACCGGGAAATAGCGTTCAGACGCGCGATAAAACACCACCAGGCCCAGTAGGGCAAAAGCTGCGCCCTCTTCCAGCGGGTTGAGCAACGGCAGATAAGTCTGACGATAAACTACGCCATCTTGTAAATTGGTCAGCACGAGCAGACCGACCAGCACCAGCACAACGGGAACCATCGCCTGAACAGAATAGAGGGTAGGCCAGATGCGAAACGGCCAGATTTGTCGATGAACAGACTGATAAATCAGGAAAATAAGCAGCCCGCCAGCCGCCATCATCAGGCCGCTACCCCACGCAGCCCTTCCCCACGGCAGCCCCTGCGCGAACCAGAACAGCTCAACCGCGAGCGCCAGTAAAATCATCCATAAGAACGATAAATGCGCCAGTCTGGAAAGCATTGGCGGTAATATTTGTGCGTCACGCCAGAGCAGCGCTATCGCAACAATTAGCGCCGCGCACCAGGCCAGATTCGGCCAGCCCGCCGCAAAAATCTGCTGTACAGCGATCTGATACATCAGCATCACCAGCATCATCGGCCACAGCAGCCATTTACTGGCATCCAGCTCCCGCCACGCCAGGCGACCCGCGATACTTCGCCAGCCCCAGCTCGATACCGCCATTAATGCCAGCACACCAGACAGCACCCACCGATCCTGTTTCAGAACGAGTTGCGATGCCGCAACGAGCGCAATGATCCAGAAAACCAAACCACCAGCGAGTAGCGCCCAACTGCCCGGCATCCAAATGTTGCGCCATAGCCACGCAGCAACCAGCCAACTGAGGCTGAGCACGGCAAAAATCAGCATGACTGAGAGCGCGGTTGTTCCGTTCGCCAGCGCCCATAGCGCGCTCCCCACGGCCAGCACGAGCAGCGCCGTACCGCTATAACTCATGCGTCGTTGCTGTTGTTGCACGCCCAGCCAGAGGATCCCAAGCCCCTCCAGCGACCAGGCCATCGCCGTCCAACGGGCTGAAAGCGCCAACGGGATAGCAAGCGTGGTAAACGCACCACCGAGCGCCAGGGCGGACAATACCAGAGGTCTCCCCAGAGAAGAGGAACGCCGCAACGCAAACTTTGCTAACACCAGATAGAAACCACCGTAGCCCAGCGCACTAAGCGCCGGACCATAAGCCATATGCCGGGTAATGGCATACTGCATTCCAAAACCGATCAGCGGTGGGGCAAATAGCAGTACGCCGTCAATAACCTGTTTGCCTTTTTCCTGCGCCCGGAGCGACAACGCCACGCTCAGCACGCCAAAAATAATCGTGTTGGCGATCAGGAACAGTTGGCAACTCAGGTAATACTCTGGTCGATAGCCCTCCAGGCCCCACACCCCGCCAACGCCGAAGGTGAACAACAGGCCAAGCAGATTAAGCTCCCGCCAGTGCTGCCAGATGCTGATGGCGAGAATGCCGACCGAGAGCAGAAGATAGAATGAGAAGAGCGCGACATGACTGCCGCCGCCGGTGGAAAGCAACAGCGGCGCGAGATAACCGCCAAGACTTGCCAGCATCGCCAGGCTGAGCGCCTTTTGCAGAATAGCCAGCCCCACACTCGCCGCACAAATCACCACCAGCAGCGCAAATGCCAGCGTCATTGGCAGCATTTGCCACAGCCGGAACGCGCCAAAGACGGTGAGATAGAGTGCTCCGGTAGCTCCCCCCTGTAATATCAGCGCATAGAGCGGTTGCTTATGCCGCAACCGCCAGCCCAACGCCAACAGCACAATAGCGAACAGCGCGGCCGCCACCAGACGCAGCTCCAGCGGAAACAGAGAATGTTCGACCGTATAACGCAGCAGGAAAGAAAGCCCCAAAAACAGGAGCAAAATACCGAGCTTTGCCAACGGGTTACCCTGCATAAACCAGCGCACCAGCGATGACATTACCCCGCCAAAAGCAGAAGGCCGCTCGACGTCGGGCGTAGATACCGCCGCATTATCCGGCTTCGGCTGTGAAGCCCACGGGTTAACGGGCTCAGGCGGCGGCTCAGTTACTGGCTCCGGCGATACGCTGCTCATCGCAGCCGTTGGCGCATCGGCAGGAACAATATCTTTTGCTGCCGTTGGCTCAACGGCGCTGGTCTGCGCCACACCGCGCAGCTCCAGCTCCTCTACCCGACGGCGCAAGACCATCAGCTCAGAACGTACAGCCGCACTGCGTCTGAATGCCACGATCGCGAGGCCAGGAACCACTACCAGCGCGAAGAATAATACAATGCAGCCAAGGGTTAGCAGCTCATCCATGTTTCCACCTTCACTGTATAAAGACAGACCAGAATGACACAAATTGTTGCAGTTGCGCCATATCGGTTAACACGATGAACCGCTTTTCAGAATAGACAATCAGCCCCTGCGTTTGGCCAGGGGCTGTGATGAGGGATTAAAACGCGAAGCAGGAGCAGCCAAGCGCGCCCCAGAAAGCCCGGTCATCTGACACCGGAATTGCCGATTTACGCGCTATATCATGCTGATGACCGTGTACGCCGCAGCTGCCGCAGCACTGGTGCATCTGCACCATTGCGCCAATTTTCGCCGTAGCAGGCGGCGCTGAGCGATAGTGCCCCGGCACTTTTACCACCGGCGACCAGTCAGGTACAACCGGGATGGCCGGCGGCGCCAGCGGAGTGAAATGCCCGGCCGCATACACCACTTTGCCATCGACAATGGTCATTACCGACTCTATGCCTTTGATCTCTTCTTCCGGCACACTGAAGTAATCTTTAGACAGCACCACCAGGTCTGCCAGTTGGTCTTTCTCGATGCGCCCTTTCTTACCCTGTTCGTTGGAGAACCAGGCGCTACCGGCCGTCCACAATTCCAGCGCCACATCGCGCGGCAGGCGATTGTTATCATCGTACATCGCCATCCCTCCCACAGTACGGCCCGAAACCAGCCAGTAGAGCGCTGTCCACGGGTTGTAGCTGGCCACGCGGGTGGCATCAGTCCCCAGTCCTACCGGAACTTCAGCCGCCAGCATTTTCGCCACCGGCGGGGTATGTTTGACCGCATCTTTGCCGTAGCGATCGACAAAATATTCGCCCTGAAACGCCATACGGTGCTGAACAGCGATCCCGCCCCCCAGCGCTTTTACGCGCTCGATATTCCGTTCGGTAATCGTTTCAGCGTGATCGAAGAACCAGTGCAGCCCATTGAACGGGATATCGCGATTCACCTTCTCGAATACGTCGAGCATTCGGCTGATGGATTCATCGTAGGTGGCGTGCAGGCGGAACGGCCAGCGGTGCTCCACGAGGTGGCGCACCACGCGCTCCAGCTCATCGTCCATACCTTCCGGCAGATCCGGGCGTGGCTGGAGGAAGTCTTCAAAATCCGCGGCCGAGAAGACCAGCATTTCCCCTGCCCCATTGGCACGGTAGAAGTCGGTCCCCTGCCCTGGTTTGAGCATATCGGTCCAGCGTTCAAAGTCTTCCAGTTCCTGCTGCGGACGCTGGGTAAACAAGTTGTAGGCGATGCGCACCGTCATCTGTTTGTTGGCGTGTAACTGCTCAATTATCTCGTAATCTTCCGGGTAGTTCTGAAAACCACCGCCTGCATCGATGGCGCTGGTCAGCCCGAGACGGTTCAGCTCGCGCATAAACTGCCGGGTCGAGTTGACCTGCATTTCCAGCGGCAGTTTTGGTCCTTTTGCCAGCGTCGAATAAAGGATCATGGCGTTGGGTTTGGCGATCAGCATCCCGGTTGGGTTACCGTTGCTATCACGCACAATCTCACCACCCGCCGGGTCCGGCGTCGCCTTGGTGTAGCCGACTGCTTTCAGTGCGGCACGGTTCAGCATAGCTCTGTCGTAGAGGTGCAGAACAAAAACTGGGGTATCCGGGGCCGCTTCATTCAGTTCTTCGAGGGTTGGCATGCGACGTTCGGCAAACTGGAATTCGCTCCAGCCGCCCACCACGCGCACCCATTGCGGCGATGGCGTTCTGTCAGCCTGCTCTTTGAGCATGCGTAGCGCGTCCGCCAGCGACGGAACGCCTTCCCAACGCAATTCCAGGTTGTAATTCAGACCGCCGCGAATGAGGTGCAGGTGCGAATCGTTCAGGCCCGGGATCACCGTATGCCCTTGCAGATCGACAACCTGCGTCCCGTCGGTGGCAAAACTCATGATGCGATCGTGGCTACCGGTCGTCAGGATCTTACCATTGGCGATCGCCACCGCCTCGACCTGCGGGTTTTGTCTTTCGAGAGTATGAATTTTTCCGTGAGTCAGAATCAGTGTGGCAGTTTGAGACATAACAATCTCCTGAGAAACCGGTCAGGCTTTTTTCAGCCATCCGGCAAACAGACGGGTTACGATGGGCATCCAGAACCAGACCACCAGCGCAACCACACAGGCATCATTGATCAGATGCAGGAGTAACGAGCCCTTCATGGCAGGCAGCACAATGCCGGTCAACCACGGCACCAGATTGGTGCTGGGAAAAATCACCAGCAGGGTTATCAGAAACTGTTTCCAGCGCCTGGGCTGACGTACATGGGGCGCGGGCGGCGTAAACCAGAACGCCGCTTCGGTGCGGATTTCAGTTTTATCCCCTTCCGCCAGCAGCGGGGCAATCTCTTCGACCAGCACGCGGCGCGTATCGGACTGGGTCCAGTTATACAGATGCTCAAGCGTGTCGAAGCGGATAATGATGTTCCACAGATTGTTGCCATCTGCTGGACGAATCACATTCGCCCCCAGATGACCGGGAAACTCGGCCGCCACCGGCATGATTTTCCCCAGCCACTGCTCATACCGCTGCGCTTGTTCAGGCAGCAGGGTGTGGGAAATCACCAACGTCACATGTTTGTTCTGCGCCATAAAGGGTTCCTTGTTGAGAGGAAACAGGCCCGCTTAGGCCACGGAAGCAATACACAAAATCATTCATGGCGCATCGAAGCGGCAAGATTGTGTATCCCCGGAAGCTGACAAAGTGAGTGACCGGGGTACGCAAACGAAGCCTACAAAGAGGCAACATGAAGGATGAGGTGTATTTAGGCTTTACGTTCCGGCGCGCCATGCACCATGGTGTAGGCGTAATCCACGCCCATACCGTAGGCGCCGCTGTGCTCACGTACCAGATCCATGACGGCGTCGTAGGTTTCTTTGCGGGACCAGTCGCGCTGGTACTCGAGAAGAACCTGTTGCCAGGTCACAGGTACGGCACCCGCCTGTACCATGCGGTCGATAGAACGCTCGTGGGCATCCACGGACGTGCCGCCAGAAGTGTCAGTTACCACATAAACTTCGTAACCCGCTTCCAGCGCCATCAGCGCCGGGAAAGTCAGGCATACTTCGGTCCACAGCGCGGAGATAATCAATTTTTTACGCCCGGTCGCTTCCACGGCTTTCACAAACGCCGCATCTTCCCAGGAGTTCATCGAGGTGCGTTCAATTGGTTTCACATCAGGATGAACCGCTAACAATTCCGGCCAGATATAACCGCTAAAACTTTTCGTTTCCACAGAAGTATAAATCACCGGAACATTAAATATTTTCCCGGCCTTCGCTAATGCCACGGTATTATTTTTCAAAGTCTGGCGGTCAATATTCGCCACACCAAATGACATTTGCGGCTGATGATCAATAAAAATAAGCGTTGAGTTTTGAGGGTCAATCAGTTCCCGAATAGACATAGCACACCTTCTTAATCAATAAGTTAAAAGGCAACGGTCTGTATCTGCCGTCAGCAGCAGGATCCTGAATCAGAAAGCTTGTTGAGTATAGCGGGAAATTTCTAACGAGTTATTAAAGAAAACTTACCATCCAGTGAAACTATTAATTTTGTGTTGCGATATATCCTAAACAACATCAAAAAAATGCGCATGACTCATCTAATTTATTCACTGGCATTGTTTTTCTCCATTCGGTACAACAGAGGGGTTTAATTTTCAGGATATTTTCTGCTTATGCGCATCAATCTGGATGTTTTGCTAATTCTCGACGCACTTGATAAACAGGGTTCATTTGCCGCGGCGGCGGAATCGCTGTTTAAAACCCCTGCAGCACTCAGCTATATGATTCAAAAGCTGGAAAGTGATTTGAATATCGAGTTGCTTGACCGTTCCGGTCACCGGGCAAAATTTACCGACACCGGTCAGATGATGCTGGAAAAGGGACGTTTGCTGCTGAGTGCGGCAAAAGATCTCGAAAAGCAGGCGGTGCAGCTGAGTTCAGGCTGGGAAAAAGAGCTGGCGATTGCGCTGGACGACTCCTTCCCTTTCTCCTCGCTGTTGCCCATTATCGATGAATTTCACGCGCTGAATAAGCAAACCCGCCTTAACTTCACCCACCATACGCTGGCGGGCTCCTGGGAGGAGCTGACGCATAATGGAGCAGATATTATTTTGGGGGCGATTAATGAACCGCCTACGTCAGCGGCCTGGTCCTACAAAATGCTTGGCACGCTGGACAATGTGTTTGTCGTTGCGCCTGAGCATCCGCTGGCCGCAGCACCGGATGGCCTGACTAACGAACAGCTGTGCCTGCACCGGGCGATTGTCATTAGCGACAGCGCCCGCTTTTGTCATCCGTTACAAACCAATCTGATGGAGGAGCAGGCGCAGATTCGCGTTGATGATTTCCACAGTAAGGTGATGCTACTGCGGGCCGGCTTGGGTTGCGGATTTCTCCCCCGCCATATTGCTAACCCGTGGCTTGCCACGGGCGAGCTGGTGGAAAAAACGGTGATCTCATTTCGCCAAAAAGACGTGGCCTATATGGCCTGGCGCAATAACCGCGATGGACTGGCGCAGCGCTGGTGGCGGGAAACGCTGCTGGCAAGCCCGGATGTTACGCGCTTATATCAATGACCCATCCACACCGAGGCGGAAATCGCCGGCAGCGTCAGGATATCCTCGGCAAGCACGCCTTTGCCCTCCTGGTGCTGCCATTGGCTGACGCTAAGTAATGGCGAGGCTGGCAGGACCACTTCACAGGCGTGGCCACGGTTAATCGCCACCAATACGCGCTGGCGGTTTAGCACGCGTAAAAACACCACCACGTTATCCTCGGCGTAAATCACCTGACAACCACCATGGCGCAGCGCCTGGCTCTGGTGGCGTAATGTTGCCAGCCGCTGATACAACGCCAGCAGGTTAGCGTCCTGTTTTTCAGGCTGCCACGGGAATGGTTTGCGACAAAACGGATCGTTGTTCCCATCCAGTCCCACTTCGTCACCGTAGTAAATACAGGGCACGCCAGGCCAGGTAAACAGCCACACCACCGCCAACGGTAAACGTGCGACGTCTTTACCGAGCAGAGATTTAAAACGGGCGGTATCGTGGCTGTCGAGCTGGTTGAACATCCGCAACTGCTGCTGATGCGACAAACCCGCGCGATAGTTATCCATCCACGCCATACAGGTCTGGGCGTCAATGAATTGCGGATCGTATGAGATATCGGTATTGGCGAGGAATCCCCATACAGGGAAGGTAAAACCGCGATAGTTCATGGCGGCATCTTCCGCGTCGGCCTGCAACCATTGGCGCGCGTCGCCAAAATGCTCGCCCACCACATACGCCTCTGACTGGGTCTCTTTCGCCGCCTGCGTAATTCCGGCCACGTGCTGCAGGTTGTTATGCGCACCACCGGCCTCTCCCAGCATATGCACCACGTCAAGACGCCAGCCGTCCATACTCCACGGCGCTTTCAGCCAGTGGCGAACGATGCTGTCTTCGCCGCGATAAATTTCATTCACCAGGCTTTCAGAGGAAAAGTCCAGCTTGGGCAGGCTGGAATACCCCAGCCAGTCGAGCGCGACGCCGTCGGCTGAGAAATGATACCAGTCGCGCCAGGGGGATTGCGGATTATGGCACGCGCCATCCGTTCCCCGATTATGTCGGTCAAACCAGGCGTGTGAATCGCCGCTATGGTTAAAAACACCGTCGAGAATCAGGCGCATCCCCTGCTGTTGGGTGGTGTGACGCAGGCGCAGCAGCGCCCTGTCGCCGCCAAACTGCGGATCAACATGACGGTAATCTTCGGTATCGTATTTATGCACACTCGGCGCGGTAAATACCGGATTCAGGTACAGCGCCGTGACGCCTAACGTTTTCAGATACGGCAGCTTTTCGCTGATGCCGTCCAAATCGCCGCCATAAAACGTGGAGCCACCGGCCTGGGCCGTAAGCGGTTCATCCCACTCGCGCCGCACAATATCGTGTCCGGCGGCATGGTGGTAATAGACGTTATCCTGAGTCGCTTCACGCGACTGGCTGCGGGCAAAACGGTCCGGGAAAATTTGGTAAAAAATCTGATCGGCGACCCACTGCGGACCGTTATCCGGCACATCAACAGCAAACTGCTCCAGACGCGCAGGCGGAAAACGGCTGAATCCCTGCGGGGTAAACCACAGCTGACGATCGAGCCAAAGTAATTTAAAGCTATAGCGTCGACGAGGCTGTCCGCTGGAGAGATCGATCGCCGCTCTCCACGCGGTCATGCCCGGTTGCGGCTGGCTGCGTTGCTTGTGCATACCCAGCGAAATCTCTTCGTTATCGTTTTCTGCGCGTAGCGTCACCCGCTGGGGTGGATTTTCCCCCGCCAGCCATAATGTAATCGTCAGTTGATCTTTGTTTTGCTTAACAAATGGGGCAACCGGAAGGTGCCAGGCGTTCAACATCACGTATCCCCTTTGATGATAATGACGTCACCTTGCCATAGCGAAGTGCAGGATCACTCATCATCTTAACGTTTATTGGGGGAGGAGTGTGGGGGAGGAGAAAATTGCCGGGTAACATTAAGCTACCCGGCAAAAATATTACTGCGCTTCAGCCAGTTGGCGCTCGCGACGGCGCTTGAAAACCCAGCCGGCAAGCAGCAGGATAATCCACGCAAAGCCGACGTATAGCGAAATGCGGGTATCCGGATGATAGCCGATAAGCGCGATGATAAAGACCAGGAAAATCAGGCCAATGACGGTCGTCACAACCCCACCCGGCACTTTAAATTTCAGCGCCTTAACCTCTTCCGGCGGCAGACGACGACGGAAGGCAATTTGTGACAGCAGGATCATAATCCACACCCATACCGTTGCGAAGGTCGCCAGAGAGGCGATCACCAGGAAGACGTTTTCCGGCATGATGTAGTTAAGATACACCGCAAACAGCAGCGCGATAGTCATCACCATCACCGTCACCCATGGCACGCCACGACGCGACGTCTTGGCGAATATTTTCGGCGCGCTGCCCTGCTCCGCCATACCATGCAGCATACGCCCCACGCCAAAGACGTCAGAGTTGATGGCCGACAGCGACGCGGTCAGGACTACGAAGTTGAGGATCCCGGCGGCAAAGGTAATCCCCATATGCTGGAACGTCAGAACGAACGGGCTACCGTCAGTGCCGACCTGGTTCCACGGGTAAATAGACATGATGACGAACAGCGTCCCCACGTAAAACACGAGGATACGCATCGGTACGGAATTGATGGCGCGCGGAATAGATTTTTCCGGGTCTTTGGCTTCGCCAGCGGTAATCCCGATAATCTCAATCCCGCCGTAGGCGAACATCACCATTTGTAGCGACATCACCATGCCGAGCCAGCCGTTACTGAAGAAACCGCCGTTGCTCCACAGATTATGGATACCAGTAGGCTGTCCGCCGTTACCAATCCCCCAAATGATGATGCCAAAACCGGCGACAATCATGATGATAATGGTGGCGACTTTAAAGAACGAGAACCAAAATTCCAGCTCGCCAAACACCTTCACGCTCATCAGGTTGATGGCGCAGATAATCAATACCACGCTGAGTACCCAAATCCAGTGCGGTACGGCCGGGAACCAGACGCCCATGTAAATACCAAAGGCAGTCACATCGGCAATGGCGACAATCAGGATTTCAAAACAGTAGGTCCAGCCGGTTATGTAGCCTGCCAGCGGTCCGAGGTTTTCCTGCGCATAGCGCGAGAAGGAGCTGGCAGCAGGGTTATGAACGGACATTTCGCCCAGCGCGCGCATAATGATATACGCCGCTACGCCGCCGATAATATAGGCCAGCAACACGCTTGGCCCCGCCATTTTGATGGCATCGGCCGAGCCGTAGAACAGCCCGGTACCAATTGCTGAACCTAATGCCATAAAGCGAATGTGCCGGGTGCTCAGCCCACGCTTTAGCTTGTTATTACTTTCCATCGATTCCTAACCTGTTAACACAATAAAAAACCACGGGGCCATGTTAATAGCCCCGTGGTTAAAACTTATTGTCAGTGATATTAGTGTGCGCTGGAGGTCACTTGTCGACCCGCTGCACGATCCCAGATAACTGCCAGGACCACCATCACGACTGTTGGCATCAACCACGCCAGCCCCTGCTCCGCCAGCGGTAAA
>NZ_JAHLRC010000038.1:0-38566 GCF_018919545.1 Citrobacter sp. S46_ASV_140 | reverse complement strand
CCCCCTGAGTAATTAATTTATTACGTGAGAATGAATGCGGAAACTTTCTAATAATTAATCATTTTACAGGTTAAGGTATTGCGTGATGTGTCGATAACAATTAAGTCGTAGAGGATTTTTATTGTTATGGAGATGTTTAAATGTTAAAGAATATGAGAATTAAAACCAGCCTGTTATTATTGCTGTTGTTATTTACCTTCATGCAGTTCTTTTCCAATGGGTTTGAGTTGGTTGATCTCAAAGGAAATCAAAAAAATACGTTATTACTACATAACATCATTAAGGAGCAGGATACCCTGCATAAGGTCGTTGAGGCTGTTTATAAGGTCAGAAGCGTTCGTGATAATATTCAACAACATAATGCGACCGATGCCCGACAGACAGTGAATCAAATGCAAGATCAGATGGCGTATGCCAGAAAACAGTTCGATATTTTCTGGGGTATTCCTGGATTGACGGCTGACGATCCGCAAATCGGTAAAGTCATCAGAACGGCTTTTGAGCAACAAATGAATGCTGAGCAAAAGTCTATTGATACATTAAATCAGATGCTTTCCAGCAACAGTATTATTAATGCACAAGAAAATGCTAATGCGGAACTGCTCGCGGCTCGCAAAAATTTCGATAACGAAGTGACGAATTATTACAAATCAACAATGCTGATTGGTGAGAAGATCGTTGCACAAACACACGTTCAGTTTAATACCTCGATCCTGAAAGTATCCGTGATCCTGGTCATTACGGTACTTATCTTCTTTATCTGTAATTTCTGGTTGAACCGGACCATCATTCAGCCTTTAAAAATCGTTTCTGAACATTTTGCGCGGATTGGTAAGGGCGATCTCAGCCATCCTGTTAAGGTATCGGGTAACAATGAAATCGGCGTACTGTGCTTAAATTTGCATAATATGCAAAAAGGCCTGCGGGAGACTGTCAGCACTATTCGCGATGGCGTTGAGTCTATTAATATCGGTATGCAGGAAATTGCTTCCGGTAATTCCGATTTATCAACCAGAACGGAACAGCAGGCTGCGGCAGTCGTTGAAACGGCGGCCAGTATGGAACAGATTTCAGTCACAACAAAAAATAATACTGATAAGTCACATCAGGCATCCGTCATGACCAGCGAAAGCACGGAAATGGCATTGCGTGGCGAGCGTTTAATGAGTGATATGGTTGAGAAAATTCACCTGATCAGCCGTAATGCGCAAGGCGTGAACGAAATATCCAATGTTATTGATAGTATTGCTTTTCAAACCAATATCCTGGCATTAAACGCGGCGGTGGAAGCTGCACGCGCTGGTGAGTCCGGGCGTGGGTTTGCCGTTGTGGCGAGTGAAGTCCGAACGCTTGCCCAGCGCAGCGCCTCCTCGGCGAAAGAAATCAGTGAACTGGTTGCCAAAGCGGCAATTAGCGTTAAGGAAGGGGTAGAGATAGCCGAAAACAGTGGCGCCATGATGGCGGATATTGCGAAGGCAATACGCAACATTAATGTCTTAATGGAAGATATCTCTGGAGCCTCAGGGGAACAGAGTCGCGGCATCGAACAGATCCGGGTTGCGGTAACGCAAATGGAGCAAGTGACTCAGCAAAACGCCTCGCTGGTTGAGGAGATAGCCGCCACGACAGGCAGTGTGGAAGAGCAGTCGGCAATGCTATCCCAGGCTGTGGCGGTGTTCCAGGTGGAAGAAAACCAGCCTGAAATTCAGCATAATAAGTAGAGTACAAACTCGGCGGGTATCGTGGTGCGTTTGACGTGCCCGTTTATGACAGTGAGAAAGGTTGAGCTGCATATGGCTCACAGACCGCAGCTCATCAGGTGTCAATGTTGCCTGATGAGCTGCGCGAGAAGAATATCGGGAATGACGTTCTCCAGCGCGATTTGAAATCGCATACGTCATGTTGATAATAATTCTCATTATTATTGTTGTGTTGTACAGGTAATGGTAATGTTGCTTCAGTTATCAACCGTTAATCCCATTTCCTGTGCAGAAGACAGCATGAACAACACCACCGCCCTGAATACGTCCAGACGCGTAGCCCGCACCTTCTCCGTCAGCGAGTTTATGGATTTTGGTGAGCGTTACGGGATCGATTACCGCTTTCCCCTGCTGGCGCAAAAGCCGGATTTGTCGTCTTGCAGCCCCGTTCTGCAGGGTGAGGTTGAGGAGATGACGCTCCCCTGCGGGATGTGTGTCACGCACTCTGATGTGCAGGTGCTACAACCCTACGAAACCACCTCCCGCCACAGCAGTCCTCTGTATATGCTGGTGGTTCTGGAAGGCTGCGTCATCCTGACGCTCAACGGGCAGGAGCATGTGGTGCGTTCCGGGATGGCGTTTAGCTCACGCCTGAGCGAGCATCAGACGATGCGTGCCCGCCATCATGCTGACTGCAAACTGCGCACGTTATCGCTCGGTCTGTATCCCGACGGCGCGTGGCGCACGGGGTTGCTCGAATCGTTGATGCGTGAGTGGGAAAGATGCGAAACGCCGACGCTTATCTGGCAGGTGCCGGGGTTTTTACTCAGCGGCCTACAGTATGCGCAGCGGAGCACGATCGGCCATGTTTCTCGCCAACTGATGCTGGAAGGGCTGATATTACAACTGTTCGGCCATGGCCTCAGCGTGTGTCAGGTTGAGAGTGGCAAGCGGCTTGCGGCAAGCGGTGAAAAGCAGCGGCTGGAGGTCGTTCGTCGTCTTCTGGAGCAGAGTCCCGAGAATGACTACACCCTCAATGCCCTGGCCCAACGCGCGGCGATGAGCCCCAGCAGCCTGCGCAGCAAGTTCCGTGCGGCCTATGGCTGTTCCGTCTTTGACTACCTGCGTGATTGCCGTCTGGAACGTGCGCGCGGCTATTTACTGGAAGGATACAGCGTACAGCAGGCGGCCTGGATGTCGGGTTATCAACATGCTACCAACTTCTCCACCGCTTTTCGGCGTCGTTACGGCTTTTCGCCTGGCGATGTGCTCAAACTTTGCTAATCCATTTTTACGTTTTGCGCACGTGCCTTCCCGACAATTTGGCACTGCGCATAGGCAACCTGGCATCCTGCATAGCTATCTCCGTTAGCAAAAAGGTAATAATTCTCACTTACAATTAGACATGCCTTTGGAGATATTCATGTTCGCGAAGACTCGGTTGGCGCTATTGGTGGGATGGGTGACCGGTAGCGTGGCTTTTCCTCTGCTGGCGCAGGAAACAACAAAAAACGATACGGTGGTTGTCACCTCGCAAATGCAAAGCGGGGCCACGAAGCTCGCCACGCCGGATCTTGAAACGCCTCAGTCGGTATCGATCATTACCCGTGAACAGTTTGAAGAGCAGGGCGCCACCAGCGTGCGCCAGGCCGTAAGCTATACGCCGGGGGTGTACAGCAATCAGATTGGTGCCTCCAACCGCTTTGACTATATTGTGCTGCGTGGTTTCTCGGATGGTAGCCTGGACAACGTCTATCTCGATGGCCTGAAGATGATGGGGGACACCAACTCACACAGCTCGCTGGTGGTCGATCCGTGGTTCCTCGAAGATATCGAAGTGGTACGCGGCCCGGCTTCCGTACTGTATGGCCGTTCTTCTCCGGGCGGTATTGTCGCGCTGACATCACGTAAGCCGTCGTTTGATGCCGGCGGAGAAGTGAAACTGTTTGCTGGCAACAATAACCAGCGCGGCGCGGCGTTTGACGTCACCGGGGCGCTGGATGATAACGATCGCGTGGCGGCACGACTGAGTGGAATGACGCGTTACGCGGACTCGCAGTTTGGCCCATTGAAGGAAGAACGTTATGCGCTGATGCCCAGCCTGACCTGGCGCATCACCGACCAGACGCGTCTGGATCTGATGGCTTATCTGCACCGTGACCCGGAAGGCGGAAGCCACTCCGGTCTGCCGTATGACGGCACCGTGGTTCCACATTACGGGCAAAAGATCTCCAACACCTTTTACGAAGGCGAGGATGATTACGACAAATACGATCGCCGTGAAAACATGGTGGGCTACAACGTTGAGCACCTGTTTGATAACGGCTGGTCGGTGCGGCAAAAACTGCGCTACCTGCATACCGACGTTGAGCTGAATCAGGTGTATGCGGCGGGCTGGCTGAATGAAACCGAGCTTAACCGCGGCTACTCCGGCTCCGATGAAAAAATGTCAGCGATTACGCTGGATAACCAACTCGACGGCAGCTTTGATACCTGGCAGGTCAACCACCGTGTGCTGGTGGGGATCGATTATCAGGATCGCAGCAACAATACCACCGGTTACTACGGTGCATTCCCGCCGATTGACGCCTTTAACCCGGTATACGGCGCGCAGCCTGATTACATCAACATGTATGCGCGTGAGAAGCACAAGCTGCGCCAGACAGGCTACTACTTGCAGGATCAGATGTCATGGGATCGCTGGCGTATTACGCTCGGCGGTCGCTACGATCAGGTGAGCGTTTCTAACATTGATAAGATCAACGATACCCGCAGCGATCTGGACAAAAACAACTTCAGCACCCGTGCTGCGCTGCTTTATTTGTTCGATAACGGCTTTGCGCCGTATGTGAGTTATTCCACCGCCTTTACGCCAACCAGCTTTGCCGATGAGAACGGCAATCTGCTGGAGCCGATGAAAGGCAAGCAGTGGGAAGCCGGGCTGAAATATGAGCCGGAAGGACTCAACAGTCAGTTCAGCGCGTCGGTATTCCGTATCAATCAGACGAATATCGCCACCAAAGAAGAGCCGACCGATCCGTACCGCTCGATTGGGGAAATTGAGTCTGAAGGGGTGGAGCTGGAGGCCATTAGCCAACTGACGGAGAGCTTCCGTCTGCAGGCGGCGTATACCTATACCGACATTCGCTATAAGAAAAGCAGCCCGGAAGAGCAGGGTAAGCGTGCAGTGTACGCGCCGCGTAACCAGGCCAGTACCTGGCTGAGCTACGATGTGAAAAGCGGTCCGCTGGATGGCCTGACGCTGGGCTCAGGCGTGCGTTATGTCAACGGTATTGCCAGCGATCGCCTGAATACTCACACCCTGCCGTCCTACACGCTGGTGGATATGGCAATTGGCTACGACTTAACGAATATCGGTATTAAAGGGTTGAGCGCTCAGTTGAACGTCAACAACCTGACCGACAAGCGCTACGTTGCAGCTTGTAATTCGCTCTCATACTGCTACTTCGGTGCCGAGCGCAGCATTGTCGGCAGCGTTTCATGGAAGTTCTGAGTATCGTTTTTTAGCCGGATGGCGGCGCTGGCGTCTTATCAAGCCTACAGATGCGTGCAAATTGTAGGCCTGATAAGCGCAGCGCCATCAGGCTGGGGGATTGCGGTTATTGCGTAAAACCGTTTTGCATACAGATCTGCGCGCTGGTTCTCAGGGTAAAGGCGACTTTGTCTGGGTACTGGCTGTAATAGTTATGCTCTTCTTCCAACCCTTTCGCCTGCGCCAGACGTACCGTTTCCAGCGAGCAGGTACGGTAGATCAGGTCTTTATTCATATTGGTCTGCTTTTCACGCTGTTTATCTGCGGACAGCGCCAGCCAGCTCTCGGACAGCGAGTAATCGTAGACCACCCGATTTCCTTTCGCCTGCACATTTTCAATGGTAATGAACTCGTCGATTTTCAGTCTTGGCTGCCCACGCATTTTTTTCTTATCTTCTGCGGCGGCATATTGGGCCAGCGCATTAATATCCATGCCTGCTATTTTCTGTTTATAGATATCGACATAAGCAGCGGGCTGCTGATAACGCTGAGCGTAAGCGTTTCTTAATTCTCCATCGCTCACCGTACAACCCGCCAGAAACAGAGGTAAAAGCAGCGCCAGTTTTATTTTAGTCATGATGTTATCCCGTTCATTATTGTGGTCCCAGTCGCCCATAACATAATAAAAAAATGATTACGGGTGATATTTAAGGTTGTATAAACGGGGGCACGATGACACAAGTGCAATAGTCTTAAAATGGCGTTACAGGCAGGAAACCCTGCCAGAATTGGCAGGGGTTTTGAGCATACTGGTAAAGCATTAATGGCCGATCATTTTTGCTTTCGGAATCAGCTGGAAATACAGGTGATCCGGCACCGGCGTATCCCAGACGTTGGCATATACCGCATAACCAATGGTGGCAAACAGAATCCCCAGCACCAGTATTGTCATGGCAATACCCGACAGTGCCGTTTGTCGCCATAACGCTTTACCGCTGCCTTTTGCACCCGGCGGTGTCTGCAGGGAAAAGCTCAATGTTGAAGCCACCGGACAGGATTCAACACAGGTCATGCAGCCAGTGCATTCCACAGTACGCACCTGAATCAGTCTGTCGACCGGGATTTTCGATGGGCAATTTTTCGCGCATTTCCCGCAATCAATGCAACTGTCGGCGTTGCGGCGGATTTTAAACGGCGAGAACAGCGAGAACAGACCAAGCAGTGCGCCGTAAGGACACAGATAACGACACCAGGCGTTGCGAATAAACAGGCTCAGGAGGCTGATAACCACCACGGAGATGAGCGTGGCGGAGCCAATATGGCGAAAGAAATCGAGCATCTTCACATCGATGATGATTCCATAGGCTGACGTCAGAAAATACTGAATCCCCTGGGCGGGCATCGACAGGGCGATATACAAGAAAAACCCCAGCAGCAGATACTTCAGGCTGAGCAGCGGGATATCCAGCCAGCGCGGCAGCGTAAAGTTACGACCGAATAATTTTCTCCCCAGATTACCGAGCAGTTCGGAAAGCGTCCCCACCGGGCATAACCATGAACAGAAAGCTTTTTTTAACAACAGGCTAATCAGGATAAACGCAACTAACAGCAGCATAGAGGCGGCATGGATGGGCGGAAGAAAACCGGTCTCTAGCGTATAGCGGAAATTCATCAAACCCGCTATCGGCAGCCATCCCTCAATACCGCCGGGCCTTGGAATATAAACGCTGGTGCCGGCGGTTTCGAAATAGCGGACCCAATACCAGAACGCCACGCCAATATAAATATTGATAGCCAGCAGGAGAAACTGGGTGGCTTTTCGCCAGCTGCTGGCGTTGCGCCAGTCATTCCACGGCAGTTTGCCCCCGGTCGTGCCTGGGCGGCGCTGCCAGCGCGTTCTCATCTTCCCGTTCATGGTTTTATAGTATCCCTCATATTTCCCCTTCTGCATTCAGAAGGCGTCATCACCGGGATATGCTAGCGCTATTCAGATTTGGTGTATTTGATTTGCATCTTATTACGCGGCTGTTATTTTCTTCATGCCAATATGCCTGAAAAATAATAACAGCCCGATATTTATCACAGGTCAGATAAATACCCTGAACGGGGTATTTATTTCTCTGCAGGGCAACGGTTATTCCTGATAAACCTCAACGCGGTCGCGGCCATTACTTTTCGCCAGATAAAGTGCGCGATCGGCTTTATCAACCAACTGTTTATAGTCGGGATGATAGTCATATTCGGCAATACCAATACTGACGGTAATAGAAAACGTTTCTGTCGCTGAGGCTGCCATGCGCATCTCGGCAATTTTCATACGCAGCGTTTCCAGAATAATACTGGCCTGTGATTCATCTGACTCGACGAGCAGAATCATAAATTCTTCGCCACCGTAGCGGAACACGTAATCGCTGCTGCGGATATGATCGTAAATGACCGCCGCGACGTTTTTGAGCGTCAGATCGCCAGTATTATGCCCGAAGTTATCGTTAATTTGCTTGAAGTAGTCGATATCCAGCATCGCCAGGGTAAAAGGCTTACGCGTATGTAACGCCAGCGAGATCTCGCGCCGCATGATGGTCGGAATAAAGCGGCGATTAAGCAACTGGGTCAGCGAATCTTTACCATTTTCCTGCTTAACCAGCGCGTCGAACATTGAGGCGAGCAGGAAATGGATTTTTGCCGATAGCTGGCGTACATCCTGCAATAAGCTCATCCGCTCGGGTTCTGTCGGCTGATGCTGATGCGACAGGGTTGTTGTCAGACGACTGTCGATCTCTGCAATCAGTGATTCCATCTTATTCAGCAGATTGCTGTTGCCGAGGATATGTTTTCCCTTATGTGATAACCACATACCGAAGTCAGAATTCGCCAGAAACACCATCTCACCGAAAGGCATTCCGGTGGCGATGTTATAGATAAACTGGTTTTCCCAGTCGGTAAACGAACGGATTTGCCGCTCGCGCTCGACGTTAACGTCATCGTAAATAGTCTGTAGACGGTACTGCTCCTGCGTGTGCATAGAGTTTTGAAAACTGGGGGAATAGGAGACCGTCATGGCCTCCAGCGCAGTATCCATTGCCAGACTGCTGAAACAGATAGCATCGCTCAGCAGGGCGGGAGTGGAATCCGCCTTTGTTTTTAACACCCTGTACAGCTCATCTTTCAGCTTGCGCGCGCCGCGGTTAACCAGATCGATGGGCAGGCCGATACGGGCATGCACCACACCAATTTTGCGCTGTTTGGCCAGCAGTTGTGAGAGGTCTTCGTGGGCGCTGCCAAGTACGCTGCGCAGCCAGTCAAACATGCTGCCGCTGAGGCGGGTACTGACCTGTTCTGTATTGAGGAACAATGCGCTCTCCGCATGGGAGAGCATATAGTCATAAAAAACGGTTACTAAATGGCGGATCTCTTCATCGCTTAACGATGTCAGGAGCGTGTGAACTTCAGGTGATGTTTGACGTAACAGCGCCTGCCATTCTGTAAGGAGTAATGTGTCGTTTACCGGTTCAACCTGTTCCATCTTACTGCCACTCAACGTGCGATTAAAAATTCAGGCGGTATTACGGACAATTACCTCACGATGGTCAAGTTAAACTCTCTTATCGATGGCTAATACCTTCATAAATAAGCCTGAGCGCGAAGACACCAATAATGGCGCCAATCACCCGGCTGGCAACCCGTTGGATTCGGCCATACGCACGGCGCACGGCGGGCAACGAAAACGCCTGGCTGAGAAAAATACGCCAGATAACGGAAGACAACACAATGCCTGCCCAGGCCATCAACCTGGCCCACGTTGGCGTGTCTGCGCTTAAGGTGACCGAGAATATACTAATAAAAAACAGCACGGTTTGCGGATTAGATAAATCCGTTAATAACCCACGGCGGAAAAACACATACCAGGGGGCGGAAAGCGGCTGCTGTAGCGTTGGCATTTGCGGTGTCGCCTGATGCCGGATGCTGTTCCAGGCAAACCACAGCAGATAGGCGCCGCCGACAATCTTAATCAACGAAAAAATCTCTTCACACTGAGTAATAAGCGTCGCCATGCCAAAGAGCCCGAGGCCGGAGTAGAACGCATCGCCTAAGGCGACGCCCAGACCGGTTATCACGCCCGCGCGTCGCCCTGACGCCAGGCTGGTTTGCACCACCACAAACAGGTTCGCGCCGGGGTTAAAAAAAGTTAAAACAAACAGGCTGACGGTGAGTACGACGGCGTGCAGAGGTTCCATAGACAACAATTCCTCAGATTCTCATAAAGTTAACACTATAATTTCAGTGCGCTGCCTGTTCTGAGGATCAACTCACACTGGCTATTGAAACTTTGAACAGGTTGACGCACTGCTACCCGGTGACCGGTTTTTTCTGCGCCGCAAAATCTCTATATATTCCTGCTGAATGTGGATTTTTTATCCAGGCTGGACTAGTTATTAATCATCCTTGAATCGCGTTATGTAATGTTCAGGGATCGATGATGGCGTAATAACAAAACCTGGAGCTGGTCTATGAAAACTGGAATTAAAGTACTTATTGGTGCATTAGCTTTTGTCGTGACCAACGCATATGCCGCGGAATTTATGACAAAACTTGAATTTGAAAAGGTTGAGTCGCAGTACACAAAAATCGGTGATATCTCAACGAGTAATGAAGTTTCTGTCTCAGACGCTAAAGAAGAGCTGCTGAAGAAAGCAGAAGAGAAAGGGGCCGATGTGGTGGTATTAACCTCCGGTCAAACGGATAATAAAATCCATGGCACAGCCAATATCTACAAGAAAAAATAATACGCTACTGTAAAAATCACGATACCCGCCGGTCATTGTATCGGCGGGTTTTCTTTTAATCTGCGCCAGAAGGTGGTTCGACTTACCCCGAGATATCGTGCAGCCGCGGTTTTATCGCCATTGAATTGCGCCAGCACCTGCTGCGGCGTCAGCGATGAGGATACCTGCGGCGCGTCAGCAGCAACGGCCAGTTCCGGTAACAGCTGCTGCAGGAATTGTACGTTCAGCTCCGGCTGCGGCTCGACGCTTAAAAACAGCGCCAGGCGCTCCATCATATTACGCAGTTCACGGATATTCCCAGGCCAGCCATAATTCAGTAACGTCGGTTGACTCAGACCCAGCCCCTTGCGCACAGGTTCAGAAAACGGCACCTCCAGTTCCGCCAGCGACTGTTTTAAAAAGCCTTCCGCCAGCGGCAGGATATCGGGCAATCGCTCGCGTAGCGGCGGTAGCGTGAGGCGCAAAATACTCAGGCGATAAAACAGATCGGTGCGAAATTCTCCCTGTTTTATCTCCTGCTCCAGATGACAGTGGGTGGCGCTAATCACCCGTACATCGACCGGAATCGGCTGATGTCCACCGACACGGGTGACCTCTTTTTCTTCCAGCACGCGCAGCAGTCGGGTTTGTAACGGCAGCGGCATTTCGCCTATCTCATCAAGAAACAGCGTTCCGCCGTGGGCGATTTCAAACAGACCCGCGCGTCCTCCCCGACGGGAGCCGGTAAAGGCGCCATCCTCATAGCCGAACAGCTCCGCTTCCAGTAATGATTCGGTGATTGCCCCGCAGTTGACGGCAACAAACGGCGGCGAAGGTTTACCGCGCCGGTTCTCCTGACGGGTGAAAAACTCACGATGAATTGCCTGCGCCGCCAGTTCTTTGCCCGTGCCTGTTTCGCCCTGAATCAGCACCGGTGCACGCGAACGGGCATAAAGCATAATGGTGTGCCGCACCTGTTCCATCTGTGCCGAGTGACCGCGCATATCCCCCAGTGCATAGCGGGTGCGCAGCGTATCGCCGGAAACGTACGGACCGTTTCTGCGCAGCGTCAGACGAGTCATATCGAGCGCATCGACAAAGGCCTGGCGCACGGTGGCCGCCGAATAGATAAAGATGCCGGTCATGCCTGCTTCTTCAGCCAGGTCGGTAATTAACCCCGCGCCGACGACCGCCTGCGTGCCGCTGGCCTTCAGCTCGTTGATTTGCCCACGGGCATCTTCTTCCGTGATATAGCTGCGCTGTTCAAGCTGCAAATTGAAGGTTTTTTGAAAAGCGAGCAGCGCGGGGAGGGTTTCCTGATAGGTAATGACGCCAATCGACGAGGTGAGCTTTCCCGCTTTGGCCAGCGCCTGTAGCACGTCAAACCCGCTGGGTTTAATCAGGATCACCGGAATCGATAAACGGCTTTTCAGATACGCCCCGTTGGAACCCGCGGCAATGATGGCATCACAACGCTCGGTGGCTAACTTCTTGCGGATATACGTCACCGCTTTTTCAAAACCAAGCTGAATAGGGGTGATGGTTGCCAGGTGGTCGAACTCCAGGCTGATGTCGCGAAACAGTTCGAACAGGCGCGTGACCGAAACGGTCCAGATAACCGGTTTGTCGTCGTTCACCCGCGGCGGAAGATGCGTATCAGCCATAACCATCCTAAAAAGTAAGGCACCGAGTATTAGGGTTTAGTTGTGTTTCATGAATGTTGCAATGAAACATGAAAGAACGTTTCATGAAACGATAGCTGACACGCTTTTGTGCAACAAAGATACAAGGATTTAATTTAATATATTGTTTTTAAAGGTAAATATATAAATTAATTAAAAATTAAGGTCTTTGGCATACCCCTTGCTTTAAATAAATCAACGAACGATAACAAGTTGATAACAAAGGACGGGATATGTCTCTACACTCCCCCGGGCAGGCGTTTCGCGCCGCGCTCAGCAAAGAAAACCCATTACAAATCGTTGGCACCATCAACGCCAACCACGCTCTGCTGGCCCAACGCGCCGGATATCAGGCGATTTATCTCTCCGGCGGCGGCGTCGCGGCTGGGTCTCTGGGTCTGCCGGATCTTGGTATTTCTACCCTTGATGATGTGCTAACCGATATTCGCCGCATTACTGATGTTTGCCCGCTGCCATTGCTGGTGGATGCGGATATCGGTTTTGGATCGTCAGCCTTCAACGTGGCGCGGACCGTGAAGTCGATTTCCAAAGCCGGTGCCGCCGCGCTGCATATTGAAGATCAGATCGGCGCCAAACGCTGCGGCCATCGCCCGAACAAGGCGATCGTCTCGAAAGAAGAGATGGTCGACAGGATCCGCGCCGCCGTGGATGCGCGTACCGATCCCAACTTTGTGATCATGGCGCGGACCGATGCATTGGCGGTGGAAGGGTTAGAGGCCGCCATCGATCGTGCCCAGGCGTACGTCGAAGCAGGCGCGGATATGTTGTTCCCGGAAGCCATTACCGAGCTTGCCATGTACCGTCAGTTTGCTGATGCGGTACAGGTGCCGATCCTCGCCAACATTACCGAATTTGGTGCTACGCCACTGTTCACCACTGATGAACTGCGCAGCGCGAACGTCGCGATGGCGCTGTATCCACTGTCGGCCTTCCGCGCCATGAACCGCGCTGCGGAAAAGGTTTACAACGTGCTGCGCCAGGAAGGAACGCAAAAGAGCGTTATCGACATTATGCAGACGCGCAACGAGCTGTACGAAAGCATCAATTACTACCAGTTCGAAGAGAAACTCGACGCGTTGTATACCAAGAAGTAACCGTCGTAGGCCGGATAAGGCGTAGCTGCCATCCGGCAATAAATTTGTACCCTACATATTATAAAAATGACGAGGACAACATGAGCGACACAACGATCCTGCAAAATAGTACCCATGTCATTAAACCTAAAAAATCGGTTGCGCTGTCAGGCGTCGCCGCCGGAAATACCGCGCTGTGTACCGTAGGCAAAAGCGGTAACGACCTGCACTATCGCGGCTACGATATTCTCGATCTGGCGCAGCAGTGCGAATTTGAAGAAGTCGCGCACCTGCTGATCCACGGGAAATTGCCCACCCGTGATGAGCTCACCGCCTATAAAAGCAAATTAAAAGCGCTGCGCGGGCTGCCCGCAAACGTGCGTACCGTTCTGGAAGCGCTGCCTGCTGCCTCGCACCCGATGGACGTGATGCGCACCGGCGTCTCCGCGCTGGGCTGTACGTTGCCGGAAAAAGAAGGGCATACCGTCTCCGGTGCACGCGATATTGCCGACAAGCTGCTGGCATCGCTCAGTTCTATTCTCCTGTACTGGTATCACTACAGCCATAACGGCGAGCGTATTCAGCCGGAAACTGACGATGATTCCATTGGCGGCCACTTCCTGCATCTGCTGCATGGCGAAAAGCCGTCGCGAAGCTGGGAAAAAGCGATGCATATTTCGCTGGTGCTGTACGCCGAACACGAATTCAACGCCTCCACCTTCACCAGCCGCGTGATTGCAGGGACCGGATCCGATATGTATTCCGCGATTATCGGTGCGATTGGCGCACTGCGTGGTCCGAAACACGGCGGGGCGAATGAAGTATCGCTGGAGATCCAACAACGCTACGAAACGCCAGACGAAGCGGAAGCGGATATCCGTAAACGCGTTGAAAACAAAGAAGTGGTGATTGGCTTTGGTCATCCGGTTTACACCATCGCCGACCCGCGCCATCAGGTGATAAAGCGCGTGGCGAAACAGCTTTCTCAGGAAGGCGGTTCGCTGAAAATGTACAACATCGCCGACCGTCTCGAAGACGTGATGTGGGAAACGAAAAAGATGTTCCCCAACCTCGACTGGTTCTCGGCAGTCTCCTACAACATGATGGGCGTCCCGACTGAAATGTTCACACCGCTGTTTGTCATCGCCCGCGTCACCGGCTGGGCGGCGCACATCATTGAACAGCGCCAGGACAACAAAATTATCCGTCCTTCCGCCAACTACACCGGCCCGGAAGATCGTGTCTTTGTCGCGATAGATCAGCGTTGCTAATGCAAAACCTCTAAATATAAAAAACAGGAACCCTTGTTATGTCTGCACATATTTCGAACGTACGCCCGGAATTTGACCGTGAAATCGTTGATATCGTTGATTACGTCATGAATTACGAGATCACTTCGACGGTAGCGTATGACACCGCGCATTATTGCCTGCTTGATACCTTAGGCTGCGGGCTGGAAGCGCTGGAATATCCGGCCTGTAAAAAACTGCTGGGGCCGGTAGTCCCAGGGACTGTGGTGCCGAACGGCGTGCGCGTTCCGGGCACCCAGTTCCAGCTCGACCCGGTGCAGGCGGCGTTTAACATCGGCGCGATGATCCGCTGGCTGGACTTTAACGATACCTGGCTGGCCGCGGAATGGGGGCATCCTTCCGATAACCTCGGCGGCATTCTGGCCACGGCTGACTGGCTGTCACGCAATGCGGTAGCGGTGGGGAAAGCGCCGTTAACCATGAAAAAAGTGCTCACCGGAATGATTAAAGCCCATGAAATTCAGGGCTGCATCGCGCTGGAAAACTCTTTTAACCGCGTCGGTCTCGATCACGTCCTGCTGGTCAAAGTGGCCTCCACGGCGGTGGTCGCCGAGATGCTTGGCCTGAACCGGGATGAAATCCTCAACGCGGTGTCGCTGGCGTGGGTTGACGGGCAGTCTCTGCGTACCTATCGCCATGCGCCAAATACCGGCACGCGTAAATCCTGGGCAGCTGGCGATGCAACTTCGCGCGCGGTACGTCTGGCACTGATGGCGAAAACCGGTGAGATGGGGTATCCGTCTGCGCTGACGGCGAAAACCTGGGGCTTTTATGACGTCTCTTTCAAAGGCGAATCGTTCCGCTTCCAGCGCCCGTACGGCTCTTATGTGATGGAAAACGTGCTGTTTAAAATCTCCTTCCCGGCCGAGTTCCACTCGCAGACTGCGGTAGAGGCGGCGATGACGCTGTACGAGCAGCTACAGGCTGCAGGGAAAACGGCGGCGGATATCGAAAAAGTGACCATTCGTACGCACGAAGCCTGTATCCGTATCATCGATAAAAAAGGCCCGCTGAATAACCCGGCGGATCGCGATCATTGCATCCAGTATATGGTCGCTATTCCGCTGCTGTTCGGGCGTTTAACCGCGGCAGATTATGAAGACGGCGTGGCGCAGGACAAACGCATTGATACCCTGCGCGAGAAGATCAACTGCTTTGAAGATCCGGCCTTTACAGCCGATTACCACGATCCTGAAAAACGCGCCATCGCGAATGCCATCACCCTGGAATTCACCGACGGATCACGTTTTGAAGAAGTGGTGGTGGAGTACCCAATCGGCCACGCTCGCCGTCGTAACGACGGGATGCCGAAGCTGGTCGAGAAGTTCAAAATCAACCTGGCGCGTCAGTTCCCGACCCGTCAGCAGCAGCGCATTCTGGATGTCTCCCTGGACAGAACTCGCCTGGAGCAGATGCCGGTCAATGAGTATATGGATTTGTTTGTTATCTGAAACCCGACTCATCAGGCGTAAGTTCAACAGGAGAGCATTATGTCTTATAGCGAGTTTTATCAACGTTCTATTACGCAGCCGGAGTCGTTCTGGGCCGAGCAGGCCCAGCGTGTTGACTGGCAGCAGCCGTATACGCAGGTACTGGACCACAGCAATCCGCCGTTTGCCCGCTGGTTTTGCGGCGGGACGACCAATCTGTGCCATAACGCCATCGACCGCTGGCTGGAGAAACAGCCCGAGGCGCTGGCGCTGATTGCTGTGTCATCAGAAACCGAAGAAGAACGCACGTTTACCTTTCGTCAGTTGTATGACGAAGTGAATATTGTGGCAGCGATGCTGTTGTCGCTCGGCGTACAGCACGGGGATCGGGTACTGGTTTATATGCCGATGATCGCCGAAGCGCACATTACGCTGCTGGCCTGCGCACGCATTGGGGCGATCCATTCGGTGGTGTTCGGTGGTTTTGCTTCGCACAGCGTGGCGGCACGCATCGACGACGCCCGACCAGTGGTTATCGTTTCGGCGGATGCCGGGGCGCGCGGCGGCAAGATCCTGCCCTATAAAAAGCTACTCGATGATGCGATCGATCAGGCTCAGCATCAGCCGCGTCATGTGGTGCTGGTCGACCGCGGTCTGGCGAAAATGGCGCGGGTGGAGGGGCGTGACCTCGACTTTGCCGCGCTACGCCAACAGCATCTCGGCGCACGGGTGCCGGTTGTCTGGCTGGAATCGAATGAAACGTCCTGCATTCTCTACACCTCCGGGACAACCGGTAAACCGAAAGGCGTTCAGCGCGACGTTGGTGGCTATGCGGTCGCGCTGGCGACCTCGATGGACACCATTTTCGGCGGCAAAGCGGGCGGCGTGTTCTTCTGCGCGTCGGATATCGGCTGGGTGGTTGGGCATTCCTATATCGTGTATGCCCCGCTGCTGGCGGGGATGGCGACGGTGGTTTACGAAGGGCTGCCAACGTACCCGGACTGCGGCGTATGGTGGAAAATTGTTGAGAAGTATCAGGTCAGCCGGATGTTCTCGGCCCCGACCGCCATCCGCGTGCTTAAAAAATTCCCGACCGCGCAAATCCGCAATCACGATCTCTCCTCGCTGGAGGTGCTGTATCTGGCGGGTGAGCCGCTGGACGAACCGACCGCCAGTTGGGTAACGGAAACGCTGGGCGTCCCGGTTATCGACAACTATTGGCAGACTGAATCCGGCTGGCCGATTATGGCTATCGCCCGCGGGCTGGACGACCGACCGTCGCGGCTGGGCAGTCCTGGCGTGCCGATGTACGGCTATAACGTGCAGTTGCTCAATGAGGTGACCGGTGAACCTTGTGCGGCGAACGAGAAGGGGATGCTGGTGATTGAAGGGCCGCTGCCGCCGGGCTGTATTCAGACTATCTGGGGGGATGACGCGCGGTTTGTGAATACCTACTGGTCGCTGTTTTCCCGCCAGGTGTACGCCACCTTTGACTGGGGCATTCGCGATGCCGATGGCTATTACTTCATTCTGGGCCGTACGGATGACGTGATCAACGTGGCCGGACACCGGCTGGGGACGCGCGAGATAGAGGAGAGTATTTCCAGCTATCCAAACGTCTCCGAGGTGGCGGTAGTTGGCGTGAAGGATGCGCTGAAAGGGCAGGTGGCGGTCGCGTTTGTTATTCCAAAACAGAGCGACAGTCTGGAAGACAGCGACATTGCCCATTCGGAAGAGAAGGCGATTATGGCGCTGGTGGACAGTCAAATTGGTAATTTTGGTCGTCCGGCGCACGTCTGGTTTGTGTCGCAACTGCCGAAAACACGCTCCGGCAAAATGCTCAGACGGACGATTCAGGCGATCTGCGAAGGCCGCGATCCTGGCGATCTAACGACCATTGACGATCCCGCATCGTTGCAGCAAATCCGTCAGGCGATCGAGGAGTAACGTCGTGTGATGCCCGGTGGCGCAATGCTTACCGGGCCTACGTGTTAATCAACTTTCTTATACGGCCCGTGATAGTAATCAAACGGCGCATAAACCGTATCGGCCACGAACGATAACGGCACATCAACAAATAACAGCGCTAAATCGAAATAGTTATAATCGTAAGCGCCCGGGTTTTTTAGTTTATCAATATCATGGCGCATACCCACGTAATACGTATCTGAATCCTCGCCTGCCGTGCGCGCATCAATGCTGCCACATCCTGTAAGTAATACGCTGATAAAGAGCGTTGTTACCGCAACCGTCTTTTTGCTCATGCTATGACCTGGCTTCTCGCCCCGTTTTACCATAACGATAAAAAAGCGGCGTGTTGTCCTCGGAACTTAAACCACCAGGTCAGGACTCATCGTGTGAGGATGGCACATCGAAGGCCGGATAAACCACGTGAGTGGTGTATCCGGCAAAGAGGCTTTTACAGCGTGACGCTTTCGCGACGACGCAGCAGAGAAAACGGCCCCGGTCCACTTAGGGTAAATACGGAAATCAACGTGAAGCTCAGCGCAATTATCCCAAGCACCAGATACGCCCCCTGGAAACCAATGCTCTCATACATTTTTCCGGCCAGAACTGACATGAAAATCATTGCTAACTGTTTGAAGAAACAGAAGCACACCAGGTAAATTGTGGCCGAGAAGCGCACTTCAAACTGACTGGTGATGTATTTGAAGCAACCGACGATCAGGAACGGTATTTCAAACATATGCAGCGTTTTGAGAATGACGACCTCCAGCGCAGAGGTAGCGAAGGAGGAGCCGATGATCCGCACCGACATTATCGTACCGGCCAGCAGCAGGGCGTTCTTTCCGCCAATGCGGTTCACAATCAGGGGCGCAAAGAACATGATAGAGGCATTAAGTAATTCCCCCATGGTTGTGACGTAGCCAAACACACGGGTACCCTGTTCGCCGGTGGCAAAGAACGAGGTAAAGAAGTTGGCGAACTGCTGGTCAAACACATCATACGTACAGGAAACGCCGACCACGTACAGGGAGAGGAACCAGAGTTTCGGTTGTTTAAATAACTCCAGCGCCAGCTTCAGACTGAATGCCGAGTTGTTGGCGCCTACCGCATCCGCAACTTTTGCAGAAGAGGGGACCTCTGTTTTTGAAAAGAGCAGCAGCAATGCCAGAATGACCGCACAGCCGGAACCTAACCAGAAGACAAACTGGTTATTGATGGTGAACATAATCCCGGCAATCGAGGCGCACAGCGCCCAGCCTACGCAGCCAAACATGCGCGCGCGACCAAATTCAAAATTGCTTCGGCGGCTGGCTTTTTCAATATAGGCTTCAATCGCCGGGGCGCCGGCATTGTAGATAAAGCCAAGGTAAATCCCGCCGACAATCGAACCCAGTAAAATATTAACCTGTAATAACGGGCCAAAGACGTAAATAAAGAATGGGGCAAACATTACCAGCATTCCGGTAATTACCCACAGCAGGTGTTTACGCAGGCCAAGCTTATCGGAAAGCAGTCCGAAAACAGGCTGGAATAATAACGAAAATAGTGAAATACAGGCGAAAATGATCCCGGTGTCACCTTTACTGATATGGTTTACATCGTGTAACCAGATAGGGAAGAAGGGGAAATAGGCACCCATAATGAAAAAGTAAAAGAAAAAGAAGAAGCCGAACATCCAAAAGTTAGTGTTTTTCAAATAATACATAATGGACTTCCTTACGATGAATGCGGGCAGGGGGGAACCTGCCCGATTATTATTATTTTTGACCCCAGACCAGCTGGTAGTGGTAGCGTCCGGCACTCAGCAGGAACTCTGGTGAAACGGAAGGACTCCAGGAGTCGTCACCGCCCACGCCCATATGGAAGCCATCAATATTGACCCAGGTACCTGCCTCCGGTTGCAGCAGATGGCGGTGGCTGGTTTCCATCAGTTGCTTCTGGCTAAAGCGGCTGATGTTGAACAGGAAGTCCCCTCGCCATTGATGCGCGCCGTAGCGTAGCTCACGCGTGTTGCAGCGCAGACCGTTTTCGCCAGGGAAAACATACGGGGTGTACATCTCATCAAGCGACAAATCCCAACGATCAAAACAGGCGGCGCTCAGACGATCCGGGTAGTTCTCATGTGGGCCGAGACCTAACCAGTTCACGCGCTCAGCGACCTGCGCCAGCTGGCAGCTCAGGCCGATGCGGGCCGGATGTGGCGTGCCGCTGGCGACGTCGACATCCACCGTTATCTGCATCTCACCATTGCCGTCAATACGGTAGCTTTTTCGGCTGACGAACAGCGTTTCGCCCTGATACTGCCACGCATGTTCGGTGGCGATCAGTACCGCATTGCTTAGCGTGTCGGCAGCACAGTGCAGTAACGTTGCTTCGACCAGATAATGACCGGCGGCTTTCCAGCGTTCGACCCAGGCGTTAGGGTCGATGCGGGTTGACTCGCTCACGCCGATGTCGTTGTCCAGCGGCGCGCGGGTGAACTGGTCAGTAAGCGGGGTTAACAGCTGGGCTGCGTCGCCAATCCAGTACTGTGTCAGCAGGCCAGACTGACGGTCGAATTGCCAGCGCTTGTCGTTGATCTCAACAGTAAAGGTGTTTTCGCTCACGTTCAGCAGTGGTGCGGTACGGGCAGTTGGCCGTGGCGCCAGGCTGAGTTTCTCTTCCAGCTTCCATTGCTGCCAGGCGCTAATGTGCCCGGCGTCTGACCATGCGGTGGCCTGAGGTTGCTCTACGCGTACCGTTAGCCATAACTGGCCGGCGGTTTCCGGTAGCGGGACATCTGGCAGGGTAATCACCTGGCGACTCTGTGGGGCGATATCCAGCACGATTTCTCCGGCGGCCAGCGGGTTGCCATCCTGGGCAATCGACCAGTGCAGAACTTCGTTATCGCTGTGGCGGAACAGATATTCGCTGGTTATTTCAATCTGGCGTTTGGGTCCCGGCAGCAGCGTAAACTGGAAAAACTGCTGCACATGTTTGGCCTCGTATAATGCCGGATGCAGGGTGCGATCGGCGAACACCAGGCCGTTCATGCAAAACTGACGATCGTTAGGCGTGTCGCCAAAATCACCACCGTAGGCAGACCATGCCTTGCCGTTCTCATCATATTTAATCAGCGACTGATCTACCCAGTCCCAGACAAACCCGCCCTGTAGGCGCGGAAATTGACGGAACGCTTGCCAGTATTTGGCGAAGCCGCCAAAACTGTTGCCCATGGCGTGGGCGTATTCGCAGAGGATCAGCGGACGCTGCTCGCCGGGCATCGACAGCCACTTTTTAATCGACCATTTGGGTACCGCGGGGAAGGGCTGATCCTGATCGACGCGGGCGTACATCGGGCAAATAATGTCGGTTGCCGTGGTATTTGCGCCGCCGCCTTCATACTGTACCGGACGGGACGGATCTTCTGATTTTATCCAGCGGTAGAGCGCGTCATGGTTGGTGCCATGCCCGGATTCATTGCCCAGTGACCAGATGATGATGCTCGGGTGGTTGCGATCGCGTTGCACCATGCGCGTGACGCGCTGGCTCATGGCTGGCAGCCATGCGGGATCGTCGGTGAGGCGATTCATCGGCACCATGCCGTGGGTTTCAATGTTGGCTTCGTCGACCACATACAGGCCGTAGCGATCGCACAGGGTGTACCACAATGGATGGTTCGGGTAATGGGAGCAGCGCACGGCGTTAAAGTTATTCTGCTTCATCAGCAGAATATCCTGCACCATCGTCGCCTCGTCCATCACCTGACCGTTGACCGGATGGTGCTCATGACGGTTGGTGCCGCGAATCAACAGCGGCTTACCGTTGAGTAACAGCAGGCCGTTTTCAATACGAACCTGACGAAAGCCGACATCACAGGCTTCCGCTTCAATCAGCGCTCCGTCAGCGGTACGTAACTGGACCACAGCGCGGTACAGATTAGGCGTTTCGGCACTCCACAGCGCCGGGTTTTCGACGTTCAGACGCAGGGTAACCCGATCATGATAAGCGCCGCGTTCATCAATAATTTCGCTGCCGAGCGGGGAAGTCGTTTCGTGAGTGAGCGTTTCACCGTCCCACAATTGCAGGGTGACGCGTAAATCTTCGCACTCGTTGCCCGTCACTCTGACTTCTGTTTCCAGCGTGGCGCGGCTGAAATCGTCGTTAAAACGGGGGTTAATGCGCAGGTCGCGGATTTGCGTAGTGGGCTTATGCAGCAAAGATACATCGCGAAAGATCCCGCTCATGCGCCACATGTCCTGGTCTTCCAGATAACTGCCGTCGCTCCAGCGCAGCACCATCACTGCCAGGCGGTTTTCGCCTGGCAGCAGATAATCGCTAAGATCGAATTCAGACGGCAGGCGGCTGTCCTGACCGTAGCCAACCCAGCGACCATTGCACCACAAATGAAACGCGGAATTCACCCCGTCAAAAATAATGCGCGTCTGACCTTCATCTAACCACGCGTCTTCGATACTGAATGTGAGCGAGTAACATCCTGTCGGATTCTGCGCTGGAACGTACGGGGGGTTAACCGGGATCGGGTAGGTGACGTTGGTATAAATTGGCGCGTCGTAACCGTCCATCTGCCAGTTAGAGGGGACGTTGATGGTATCAGCCTGTGGCAGATCGCTTGTCAGCCAGCTTTCCGGCACGGCCTCAGGCGCGGAAAACCAGGCGAACTGCCACTTGCCATTCAGCGAGCGTAACTGAGTTGATCGCTGATTGGTGCGCGCATCATCCGCTGAGCGCCAGCTACAAAACGGCGGGTGCGCCTCCAGGCGGTTGAGCTGCGTGACGCCGGGATTTTCCCAGTCACGGCGGGCCAGTACAGCGGAGAGTGAATCTGTGTTCAGGTTCATAACGGTATCCTGTTTGAATTTGTTATTCGCTCACAATTTCAATCAAAATACGAATAAGCGATCCCAACTGTAAAGGACGGGGCGCTCAATGAGTGAACTGACTCACACAATTGTTATGCGCTCACAATTTAGGTGTGAGCTGCGAAACTTGCCGCGCTAGCTGGATCAGTGAGTCGGCCAGCACCTGGGGTGAGAGGGTTTGCGTATCGGGAGGCAGAACCGTATTGCGCTTAACCAGGGTTACGGGCAGCAGTTGGTTGCCCACGCTTGAGGTCCCACGGGGAAGTTGCAGCAGTCTGTCGACGCTGGTTTCACCCAGTAACGGAAAATCCTGCCTGATGGTGGTCAGTGGTGGGATGTAGCAGGCGCTGTCTTCGGTGTCATCGTAGCCGATCACCGAGATATCAACCGCCACCCGCAGACCGAACTCGCTGATTGCCCGCATCGCGCCCAGCGCCATTTGATCGTTAGCGACCAGCATGGCGGTGGGGAGATTACCACCATTAAGCATATGCAGCGTTTGCTGAAAACCTGACATCGCGCTCCAGTCGCCTTCCAGCTCCGCGGTGGGTTGCAACTGGTAGTGCGCCAGATATTTATGCCACCCCGCATGGCGAAGCCTTGCCGAAACCGAAGTGTGTGGCCCGCTCAGCAGGGCGATACGCTGATGCCCATGCTGCACCAGATGTTCAACACCGAGACGTGCGCCGTCGTCATGGGAGAAAATCACGCTGTTAATTGGCGTCTGATCAGAGACATCGAGAAACAGCACCGGCACCGTACCGCAGGCGGCAGCCACGGCAATGGCGTCTTCTTCATCGAGCGGGTAGTTGATGATAAGCCCGGTTACGCGTTGAGAAAGCAGGTTGTGGACTGCGGCTTTACATGCCTCAACGCCGCTACGTTCGACCATGGCGATCACCACGCTGGCCCCGGACTGGTCGGCGCGGGATTTTATGGCGGCAACGATTTGCGAGGGGGCGTGCAGGGCAAGGTTCGCCGTCACGACGCCAATCAGCGGCGTCTGTTTGCCCGCCAGCTGCTGTGCGACACGGTTGGGGATGTAATTGAGCTCCGCCATCGCGGCCTCAACTTTCTGTCGGGTTTTTGCGGAAACGTGGCTGGCCTGATTCACGACGCGCGAGACGGTCTGGTAAGAGACTCCTGCATGGTCTGCCACATCGTATAGCGTTACCGGTTTCACGTTTATCACCCCTGTCATGACGTTATCTGCGCGCTATGATGCCACAGCGGGACGGTTTTGGGGTATTTGCGCATTGGTTCTGCGAGGCGCATTCCAGGGTTGCAAATCGTGTGCTGGAGGATTTATCGTCGTGATGCTTAACAGCATAAAAAAGTGAGGACATCGTGAGCGACTCTGCGGCAAACAACATTCTGTCCATCTACCAACGTCATGCGGAGGCCTTTGCCAGCCAGCGTTCACGCGCACTGTTCGAGAAAAGCTGGCTGGATAAGTTCATCACCGTGATGGGCGGGCAGGGCAGCATTGTGGATATTGGCTGCGGCAACGGTCAGCCGATTGCTGGTTATTTTATTCAGCAAGGCTTTCAGCTTACGGGAATTGATAGTTCTGCGGCGATGCTGGCGCGGGCCCGGCACTCTTTTCCCGCACAGCGCTGGCTGGAGCAGGATATGCGCGAGCTGGGACTTAACGAGACTTTCGATGGTCTGATCGCCTGGGACAGCTTTTTCCATTTAACTCAGCAGGATCAGCAAAAGATGTTCCCGATTTTTGACCGACTCAGCCGTCCCGGCAGCGCGCTGATGTTTACCAGCGGGACGGAAAACGGTATCGCGATGGGGCAATTTGAGGGCGAACCGCTGTTTCACGCCAGCCTCGCGCCGGATGAATACCGCGCATTGCTGTCAGCGCACGGTTTTGTGGTGGTAGAGATGGTGATGGAAGATCCGCACTGCGCCGGGCATACCATCTGGCTGGCGCAAAAACGTGGCTAAATTCTAAACGTTAAGCGTTCCCTTCTCCTGATATTATTCTGCAGTGGCTGTTTTAACATTCCGGAACTTCAGTTCAAGGATTTTATTTATTGTTTGATCCAGTTCTGAACCTTTTATTGGAGAGCATATTTCAGCATACTCTTTTACGTATTTTTGGCATGTGTTGACGACTTCTGGTTGTGGGAGGAAATATGCGGCGACTGAGACAGGGGAAAAAATTGCTGAATAGAAAGTAATGTAGAGTCCCTTCGACAAATATTCAACATCCTTGATACGCTCGGTTCCACAAGCAGAGGGGATTCTTTTTATAACAGTGTCGTACCTGTCACGAAAGTGCTCGTTAATGGTAGGGCAGGTTTCAGGGGATGAGCTGTTAAATACCGCTAGATCTATTTGCTCAGAGTAATCCTTCCCATCTGTTTTGGTGAGAACTATTAAAACAAAAGGCATAATTGTTAAAATAAGGGAGGTGGTTGCTAAAAAATACTGATATGGGCTGTATTCGTCGGAACGAAATTTACACAGGGTATAAATCGACAAGAATAAACCCAGGGTTGCAATAAAACCATTGAGTATTGCCAGAATAAGGAAGAAAAGAACGATCGCGGAAGGTTTAATTATGCTGGTATTCATTTCTAATTATTCCATGTTTTTTAACGCTATTACTTTACGACAATTAAGTTAAGCGATAATAGTACAATTTCCAGGTATTGCGGATTCCGCTTATTTAGTGCCGGGGAGGTGTGTCTGTTAGCACGATGCGAGTGGCGTCATCGTAGCGTATTGTCCAGATCGTTAATGTGGGTAAATGGGCGATTTGCGATGGGATTAGGTCAACAGAGTAAGAATAATTTAACTTAAGAGCATAAGAAATCCTAAAATGCAATTGGAATGAAGTGAAATAGCACTTAATGTCTTTACTTTTGTTTACATTTTGTGCTTTTTTACAAGGATCGGCTGTGCTTTACAGTCAAGTTCGCTTTCGTACTTTTATGGGGGGTGGGGTGAAGTTCAGGGATGAAAGAAAGTTGGCAATATTAATTGGGATGTTAATTTTGCCGTTCACAACTGTTTCTGCGGCGCCACTCTCTCCTGCGGATCGGAATACCATTCAGCAGCAACAGCAGCAGCGACTTAATGAAAACCAGCGCCAGCGTGAAGAGCTGGAGCGTAGCGTTACGCTACCCGAAATCGTAACGCCGAAAACGCCAGCCCAGACTGAAGGGCCGTGTTTTATGATTTCGCGTATTGATATTGACGGCGCAACGAAGTTGTCCGCCGCTGCCTCGGCAAAGCTTACCGCGCCATGGGTGAATCAATGCCTGAATATTCCCCGCCTTACGGAACTGACAAATGCAATTTCCGACTGGTATATCAGTCGAGGCTACATCACCAGTCGTGCCTTTTTAACCGAACAGGATCTCTCATCCGGGGTGCTGCACATTGCGGTGCTTGAGGGTAAATTGCAGCAAATACGTCTGGAAGGCGTCCCATCGCGCACTCTGCTGATGACCTTTCCCGGAATGGAAGGAAAAATTCTCAATCTGCGTGACATTGAACAGGGGATGGAGCAGTTGAACCGGGTTCGCCAGACGCCGGTGGAAATTGAAATTTTGCCGGGCAGTCAGCAGGGGTTCTCAATAGTTAACCTCACCGCCACGCCTGAATTTCCACTCAATGGCTCAGTTAGTTTTGATAACAGTGGACAAAAGAGCACCGGAACCGGGCAGCTCAGTGGTGCGCTATTTTTCAATAACATGCTCGGCCTGGCGGATAAATGGTTTATTAGCGGCGGACGCAGTAGCGATTTTTCCAGCAGCAAAGATGCGCAGAATTTTGCGGCCGGCGTGAGTATTCCTTACGGCTACGGACTGCTTGATTACAACTACAGCTGGAGTAACTACCTCAGTACGATTGATAACAATGGTTATGCCTGGCGTTCCACCGGAGATAGCGAAACCCATCGTCTGAATGGATCCTGGGTTTTGTTTCGCAATGGTGATGTCAAAACCGCTGCATCGCTGGGATTGACGCATCGAATTAACCGTAACAAATTGAACGATATCCTGCTGAAGACCAGTAGTCGCAAGCTTTCCAGCGTTTCGCTGGGCATCAACCATACGCAAAAAATTGCTTCCGGCGTTGCGACGTTTAACCCTTCATTCACCCAGGGCGTGCCATGGTTTGGCGCAGAGGATGACAACGATAAACAGGGTGATGTGCCAAGGGCGGAATTTCGCAAATGGAGCGTCAGCGGTAGTTTCCAGCGCCCGTTGGCAGAGAAACTGTGGTGGCTAAGCAGCGTGTATTTTCAATGGTCTCCAGACCGACTCTATGGAAGTGAACGCCTGACGCTGGGCGGAGAAACCTCCGTTCGCGGTTTTAAAGAACAATACATTTCTGGAGATAACGGCGGCTACTGGCGCAATGAAGTGAATTATTCGCTATTTACGCTGCCGGTGCTGGGACAGATTGGCGCGATAGCGGCATTCGACGGCGGCTGGCTGAAACAGGATAACGTTGATAGCTATGCCTCCGGCACGTTGTGGGGGGCTGCGCTGGGATTAACCAGTTCAGGGCGCTGGTTTTCCAGTCAGTTTACCGTAGGAACGCCAGTAAACTATCCGGACTGGCTGGCGCCGGATCATCTCAATGTGTATTACCGCGTTGCGGTGGCATTTTAAGGAATAAGGGTGATGAAAAAGGATCAGGTTCGTTTTTCCCAGCGTTTGCTAAGTGGCATGTTGAGTTTCCTGTTGGCTACCCAACCACTGCTCCCAGCGATGGCTGCCGCCATCACGCCTGAAGGCAATACGCAGATGGATAAAGCCGCCAATGGAGTTCCGGTGGTGAATATTGCCACGCCGAACCAGTCCGGGATTTCACACAATAAATATAACGACTACAACGTGGGAAAAGAGGGGCTGATCCTCAACAACGCGACCGGGCAATTTACCCAGACCCAGCTCGGCGGCATCATCCAGAATAACCCGAACCTGCAACCGGGAAAGGAAGCTTCAGGGATCATCAACGAAGTTACCGGCGCTAACCGTTCGCAGCTTCAGGGCTATACCGAAGTCGCGGGGAAAGCTGCCAACGTCATGGTTGCCAACCCCTATGGCATTACCTGTAATGGTTGTGGATTTATCAACACGCCTAACGCCACTCTGACCACCGGTAAACCCGTGTTGGATGCCAACGGCAACCTACAGTCGCTGGATGTAAGCAAGGGCAGCATTACCATCGAAGGTAAGGGGCTGGATGGTAGTCAGAGCGATGCGGTGTCGATTATTGCCCGTGCCACGGAAATTAATGCTGCGTTGCACGCCAAGGATCTGACGGTTATCGCCGGCGCGAATCGCGTGGCGGCGAATGGCCAGGTGAGCCCGCTGAATGGCGAAGGGGAAGCACCGAAAATTGCGGTAGACACCGGTGCGTTAGGCGGCATGTATGCTAATCGAATTCATCTGGTCTCCAGCGAGAAAGGGCTGGGGGTCAACCTCGGGAATCTGAATGCCCGTCAGGGTGATATCACCCTCAATGCTAACGGGAAATTAACGATCGGCAACAGTCTGGCAAATGGTGGTCTATCCGCCAGTGGCGAAGGCGTCACGTTGACCGGCAGTCATAAGACCGGAAGCGGGATGGTCATCAACAGCACCGGGGCGTTAGCGTTACAGAATGCAAATCTCTCCAGCGGCGCAGGCGTGCAACTGGGCAGCGATGGCAAGGTGACGATCGAGGGGGGCGGGGTTGCCGCAGCTGGCGAGTTGCAGGTGGCTGCTAAACAGGATGTAGCCATTGCGGCAACCACTTTGGTTAGCCAGAAAAACACCTCGCTGCGCAGTGACGGTTCGCTGAAAATCACCGACGGCAGCCTGACCAGTAAAGAAAAAATGCATGTTACGGGTACTAATGGGCTGGCGCTGACCCGTTCCACGCTGGGGAGTGATACTGATGTCAGCCTTAACAGTCAAGGCGAACTGTCGGCGCAGGGGGGATTGCTCTCAGCAGGTAACGGATTAACGCTGAAGGCACAGCGCATAGCTCTGAATAACGCCAGTCGTGCCGATGCGAAGGGCGCATTAAGCCTGACCGGTAGCGACATGAACAACCAGGGACAGGTCAATGCGGGAGGCGCGTTGTCCCTTTCTGGTGGGCACCTCGTTAATGGTGGTCAACTGGCTGCAAATGGCAGTCTTGATGTTTCTGTCAGCAGCCTTAACAACGCAGGTCTGATGCAGGGTAACAGCGTATCGGTCAACAGCGGGGCGCTGGATAATATGGGTACGCTGGCGAGCGGCGGCCAGCTTTCAGTACAAACGGTAGCGCTGAACCAGCAGGGGATCCTGAGCGCGAAAAACGATGCGGATATCCGGGCTGATGCCACGTTGAGTAATGGTGGAAAGTTGCTCTCTGATGGCACATTAACGGTGCAGGCCGCGACAGTTGAACAACATGGCGTCCTCTCTGGCAACCAGGGAGTAACGGTCAATGCTGAAAACCTCACCGCCGCGAAAGATTCGCTGATCGCCGGGCAACAGGACATACAGTTAAACGTTACGCAAAACCTTAACCTGAACGGTCAGGTTAATGCCGCTGGTGCGCTTAATGTCGGCGCAAAGCAGTTGACTACTGGCAAAGACGGTCATTTGCAGAGCGGTCTGGACCTTGCGATTACGGGCAACAACGTGACGCTGAACGGCGTACAGGCGGCAAAAGGTTCGTTGGATGTGACGGCTGACAGGCTTAGTCATGGCGGGAAATCCACTGGGGAACGCGTCGGTTTCAGCGCGCAGCAGTCAGTTGATAACCATGGAGAGCTGCTGGCCGATACTCTGGCGCTCAGTGGGACAACGCTGACCCATAGCGGTAGCGCCAGCGCCGAACGCATCTCGATTATTGCAACTGATGGACTCGCCAGCAGCGGCTCTCTGATCGCCGACACGTTAACTCTCCAGAGTCAGCATGTCGTGAACAGCGGTTTGATGCAGGGCAACACCGCGCTGAACCTGCATACCGACAGACTGGAAAACCTCAGCGGCGGCTCACTCTACAGCAAAGCATCTCTAGCGCTGGATATACCGTATCTGGCCAACCATGGGTTGATTACAACCGACGGTTCATTGCACCTCAACGGTCGCCAGTTGGTTAACGGCGGAGAAATTAACGGCGTTAATCTGCAAAGTGAATATGCGACGATAAAAAACGAAGCCGCGGGACGCCTGCTGGCGGACACGTCATTATCTGTTCACGGACAGCAGACAGATAACCTCGGACTCATGGCCGCCGATACGCTCGCGCTGAACAGTCAGGACGTGAATAACGACGGTAATGTGTTGTCGGTGGGTGAATTAAGTCTTAAGAATCAGACTCTCCACAACACTGGCTTGCTGCAGGGCGGTACGCTGAATCTGGAAGCAAATACGTGGCAAAATAGCGGTAATGCGTTGGGTGAAACGGGGGTAACGGCAACAGTACACGACGCGTTCACTAACCAGGGAAAAGTACTCAGTCAACAAGGTATGACCGTGCATGCCGCCAGCGTGAATAACAGCGGAATGCTGGCAGCGAAGGTGCTGGCATTACACGGCGATCTCAGCAACAGTGGGATCCTGCAGGGGAATCAGGCGCTCGCCTGGGATGGGAATCGCTTTACAAACCTTGCTGGTGGGCAGGTGACCAGCGGTGAAGATCTACAGCTCAGCGGAAAGCGTTTTGAAAATGATGGCCAACTAGAGGGCCGTACCGCGGCGATTAGACTGGATAACCTGCGCAATAGCGGCAGCGTTCAGGCACTGGACAGTCTGAAGATTAAGGCTAACGGGCGACTGGATAATCAGGGATCGCTGCGCAGTCTCAACCTGTTTGAGTTGGCTGCGGCACAGTTGTTTAACGACGAAATGATTGCTGCAAAATCCCTGAGCATTTCCGCACCGGAGCTGGTGAATAACGGCATTGTGCAGGGTAATTCGGCGCTACAACTCACCACCCGCAATCTGTTCAATGGTCAGCAGGGACAACTGGTTAGCGGCGCGGGGTTGGATTTAGGCCTCGACACGCTGGAAAACCACGGTCTGCTGCTGACGAATACCGACTTCACACTGCGCGGCAGCAAATTAATTAACGCAGGTGATATTCAGGCCGATTCCCTGAACCTGACGCTGGCGAACTCGGTTGAAAACCAGGGGAGTATGGTGGCGAAACAGGGGGCGTCGATGAATACTGCATCCCTGGATAACCGCGGTACGCTGGCGGCGAAAAGTGTCACTCTGGATGGAAAATCAATCCGTAACAGCGGTCTGGTACAGAGCAACGACAATACCTCGGTTTCTGCGAATACCTTCATCACGGATACCGCAGGTAAATGGCTGGCCGGTAATGCGCTGCTGGTGCATTCCGGTGCGATGGAAAACGTCGGCGTACTGCAAGGCGATACCCTGACATTCACTGCCGACTCGCTGAATAACAGCGGCGTGTTTAACGGTTTGCATGGCCTGGAAGGCAAGCTGTCCGGGCGACTTACCAACCCCGGACACATTCTAAGTGGCGGCGCACTGACGCTTACGGCTGATGATATCAACAGCGCCGGGCGTATTACCGGTGACAGGCTGACACTTGCAGCCTCGACGTTAAACAATACAGGCCTGTGGCAGGGGACGAATGGGCTTGCGCTGGCTGGCGATGTGCTCACGACGGGCATTACGTCCCGTACGCTGAGCGGCGGCGCGTTGAGCGTCAATGCCGGCACTATCACGACGCAGGGAACGCTGCAGGGGCAGCAACTTACGCTGACCGCAGATGACTGGCTGCACAAAGGATCGCTGATAAGCCTGGGTAATCTGACGGCTGATGTAAACAACGGCCTTACTACATCAGGCGAAGTGATGAGTCATGGCGGAATGTCACTGACCGCGCAGCAGCTTGATAACAGCGGCAAGCTGCTCAGCGAAAGCGACGTAACGCTAGACGGCGTGCAGCTTAATAACAGTGGCACGGTACAGGGAAATACCCTGACCCTGCAGCAAAACCGGATCCACAATCAGGGGACGCTGACCGGTCTGCAAAGCCTGACGCTAGAGGCTCGTCAGCGTCTGATGGCGCGCATGGCGATGGCTTCACCGCAACAGGAATTGATTAACGCAGCAGGTGGTTCACTGCTGACGCAGGGGACGCTGAAACTCTCTTCTGGCGAGGTGACGAATAACGGCGTGTGGCAAGGGCAGTCTGTTCTGCTCAATGCGCAAACGCTGACAAACAACGGGGCAATACAAAGCGCCGACGCTCTGCAGCTTACGCTCGCAAATAACCTGACGTCTGCGGCGGGCAGCAAAATTACTGCCCTTGGTAACGCGACGCTACAGGCGCTTTCTCTGGCTAACGCCGGGCAATGGACGGCGAAAAATCTTACGCTGAAGGGGACAACCCTTGATAACAGTGCGGCGATTAGCGGCGTAAATGCGTTTACGCTTGCCATGAACGGCGCGGTCAGGCAGCAGAAAGCGGGCAGTATGCTGAGCGGGGGCGCGTTGGATCTGACTGCGGCGTCAGTCACCAATGAGGGCAAAATTCAGGGGGCGACGCTGGGCATGACGACCGGCGCATTGACCAACAGCGGACGACTGCAAGGGGATAATGGCGCAACGCTGTCGCTGAGCGGTGATTTGATAAACCAGGCTTCCGGGGAGATCGTCAGCCGCCAGGGGCTGACGCTTTCTACGCCAGTGCTGTCCAACTACGGTTTAATGCAGGGCGGTGGAGAGACCCATCTTAACGCCACAACTCGCGCACTCAATGACGGCAAACTGCTTTCTGGCGCGGGAATGAAGCTGACCACGCCGCAGTATTCCGGCGCAGGCTGGTTACAGGCGGCAAACCTCATTCTGAATGCAGCAACGGCCACCAATAGCGGGAACTGGCTGGCTGACAGCGCCACGCTTGCAGGGACCAGTTTTACCAACCTGGGAACCGCGCAGGCCGGTCAATTAGCGGTGAAATACACGCAACTGACAAATAACGGTACGCTGTTGGGCACCTCGCAACTGAGTGTTAATGCCAGCCAGATTAATCAGAATGCGGCAGGGAAACTGTTCAGCGGCGGCGATCTGTCCGTTGAGAGTCACGGGCTGGGTACGTTGGGGCAGGTGGTTGCGCTGGGTAATCTGACGCTGAAACTGGTGAATGACTTTACTGTGCAAAGCGCTTTTGCCGCGGGTAAAACGCTGACCATTACCAGCGATGGCGCTATCGACAACCGTAGCGTGCTTCAGGGGCAATCGCTCAACCTGACGGCGGGCGGACAGCTCAGCAATAATGGACAAATCACCACTGGCAACGGCGCCAGTTATCTCAGCGGCGACAGCGTAGCGCTCAATACCGCCGGAACGTTACAGGGCGGCGGCGATATTACGCTGGCCAGTCGCGGTAATATTTCAGTCTCTGGTTTCACCGGAACGCGTGGCTCTCTGACGCTCAATGCACCAGGTGCCATCGTCAATACGGCGCTGTTGTACGCGGCAAATAATCTGGCGCTATATGCTAACACCATTACCAACCAGCGCGGCGATATCCTCGCGGGAAACAATCTGTGGATGCAGCGAGATGCGGCGGGAAATGCCAACAGCGAAGTGGTCAACACCTCCGGTAATATCGAAACCCAGAACGGTGATATCACCATCAAAACCGGGCATCTGCTGAATCAGCGGGATGGGCTTACTATCAGTCAGAGAAAGCAGGAATTTTCTAATGCATTACCTTCGGGACCATTTTTATTTTCAAGCACGATCGGTGATGGTAAGAAAAAGCCGGATGTTGAGCTTAGTTTGCAGGAATGGCTGAAGTCCCCTGAGAATATTATCTGGAGCTATTGGGGGGAAAGATGTGCCGGAAATAGTCAGATCTGCCACGATATATATAAGTATCTTTTACTTGGGAATGATATTCGTCGTTTTATATTAAGTGAATTAATAGTTGAAGCGAATGCTACGGGGGATGCCGCACGTATTGCCGCAGGTCGGGACATTGTTATCGACGCTACAATAATGGATAACCGTGCAAGTCATGTTCTTTCGGACAGAGATGCATTACTGAGTGGAGATTCGTTGAATAATCTTTCTGCCGAAGCTGGGCATGAAATCGTTTATCAAGAGGCTGAATACCGGTGTGAGTGGTTCTCTGATAACTGCAATGTAACCCCTTTGAAACTAAAGGACTCTCCAAAATACGGTAAATGGTATCAGTCCACTAATACTTACGGAATATCAGCTTTACCCACTAAAAATGGCTTCGAATACATAGGGGTTCCGTATATTTTAGGGGGGATTAAAAAAGAGTTTACAGCTGATAGTGAATCATACCGCTCAGTGATTAGTGCGGGTGGGAATATCACAGCGACGTTCACTAATGACATTAGTAATACCAGCATCACGGCAAACAGTGGAGTTGGCATCACTATTTCTGTGCCTACCCTCAACACCCTCAGCAACCAAACCATCAGTAATGGGGTGCAAAAGCAGGCGTTGGCAGGCAATGACACGGTAAGTGTCAGCTCTCCACAGTGGAACGATCGACTGCATGACGTATTGCAGAAGATTAACGGCGGCGGCGCGCTGGAAAGCAGCGGCGTATCAGACGCTACGCTCAACCCTGTTTCTACCACGCAGAAAGGTAACGCCAGCCTCGGCCAACTCAATGGCCTGATTAACCCAGGCGAGAAGGGCGTGAATGCCGCCGGGATAAATCAGGGCAAAACGGTGGATACCAGCGCTTATCCGTTGCCTTCCGGAAAGAACGGGTATTTCGTCGTCTCCGACGATCCGAAAAGCCCGTATCTGATCAACGTTAACCCGAAACTGAATGGTCTTGGTCAGCTCGATCCCAGCCTGTTTGGTGATTTGAATGCAATGCTGGGTATCAAACCTGGCGAAGCGCCGCGTGAAACCAATATTGCGTATACCGATCAAAACCAGTTCCTGGGATCGGCCTATATGCTCGATCGTCTCAAACTGAACCCTGAATATGACTACCGTTTCCTCGGTGATGCGGCGTTCGATACCCGCTATGTTAGTAACGCCATGCTGAATAAGACGGGAAGTCGATACATCAACGGCATTGGTTCTGACCTTGACCAGATGCGTTATCTGATGGATAGCGCTGCCAGTACTCAGCAGTCGCTGGGACTGAAATTTGGGGTGGCGCTGACGGCAGATCAGATAGCGTCCCTTGAGCACAGCATGCTGTGGTGGGAAGCCGCCACCGTCAACGGTGAGACGGTAATGATACCGAAGCTGTATCTCTCGCCGAAAGATATCACCGTGAACAACGGTAGCGTCATTGCCGGGAATAATGTTCAGCTTACCAGCGGGAATATCACCAACTCCGGCAGTACGCTGTTGGCGAGAAACGACCTCACTCTCGACAGCCAAAACAGTATTAACAACCTTAACAATGGTCTGATGCAGGCCGGGGGCAACCTCGACCTGAGCGCGATTGGTGATATCAATAACGTCAGCTCCGCCATCAGCGGAAAAACAGTGGCGCTGGAAAGCCTGGGCGGCAACATCAATAATCTGACGCTGGCGGAACAGATTGATGTGAGTGCCAGGGACAAATACCGCAATGTGAGCTTTAAAGATACTCTGCTGGGGTCTACGGCATCGATAACCGCGCAGGACGGATTGTCGCTCTCGGCAGGCAAAGATATCACTGTTACTGGCGCGAATCTCTCTGCAGGCGGCTCATTGCTGATGGATGCGTGGGGGGATATTGCGGTAAATGCCAACCAGATTAACGATGCCCGGAGTCACTCCGGACGCTGGATAACTGAGACTGGTCGGTCGTCAGTGGACTGGCAGGGTAGCGCCATCAGCGCGGGCGGTAACCTCGGTATCAATGCCGGGAATAACCTCAATATCACCGCCAGCGATGTTAAAGCGGGAGGGAATGCTCAGCTAACAGCGGGTAACGATCTCAATCTGAATGCAGCTACCACTCAGCAAAGTAGCCGTAACGGGGGCAGTGAATCGCACAGCACCGGGCTTTCCCTTACTACCGTTTCAGCGGGTGACAATCTGGTGTTGAAAGCGGGTCAGGATATTAATTCCCATGCGGCTGGGCTGGCTGCGGAGAATGATGTCGGTCTGCTGGCCGGGCGAGATGTCAACCTGCTGGCTGAAGCAACGACCGACGGCGACAGCTATCGTGCGAAGAAGAAAACCGTAGTCAATGACGCCGTACGCCAGCAGGGAACGGAAATTGCCAGCGGCGGCGACGCCGTCATTATTGCCGGGCGTGATGTAAACGCACAGGCAGCAGATGTTACGGCACAGGCCGATATCGGCGTAACGGCAGGCCGGGATGTGAATCTCACGACCGCCACAGAGAGCGATTATCACTACCAGGAAACCACGAAAACCAAAAAAGGATTCCTCAGTAAAAAGACTACCCATACGATTGAAGAAGACAGCGCTACGCGGGAAAAAGGCGCGCTGCTGAGTGGGAACAATGTGACTGTCACCGCCGGGAATAACATTTTGGTACAGGGCTCAGCCGTTGCCGGTGACGGCAATGTGGCGCTGGGGGCTGGCAACAATGTGGATATCGTTGCCGCCACCAATACCGATACCTCATGGCGCTTTAAAGAGACTAAAAAGAGCGGCCTGATGGGGTCAGGCGGGATCGGCTTCACCATCGGTAGCAGCAAAACCACGCACGATCTGCGCGAAAAAGGCACCACCCAAAGTGAGAGCTTCAGTACTGTCGGCTCAACGGCGGGCAACGTCAGTATCACCGCAGGCCAGCAGGCACATATCGGCGGCGCGGATATCATCGCCCAGAAAGATATTGCTGTTCGCGGCGACAGCGTACTTATTGAACCGGGTCATGACAAACGCACACGTGATGAGAAGTTTGAGCAGAAAACCAGCGGACTGACGGTGGCGCTGTCGGGGGCTGCGGGCAGTGCGGTGAACAGCGCGGTTTCAGCAGCACAGGGAGCAAAACAAAGCAGCGATTCCCGACTGGCGGCACTGCAGGGTACGCAGGCAGTTCTCTCCGGAGTACAGGCCGGGCAGGCTGTGGCTCTGGATCAGGCGAAAGGGACCGCTAAAGACAATACCAATACGATAGGTGTCAGTGCTTCTCTGGGCTCACAGTCCTCAAAATCGACCTCCCACAGTGATCAGGATTCAACGACGGGAAGTACTCTGAACGCAGGCAACAGCGTCAATATCACGTCCACAGGAAGCGATATTACTATTGCAGGCAGTGAAGTGAAGGCCGGTAAGGACGTGGTGCTGGATGCCACACGTGACGTGAATCTTATCGCTTCGCAGGATACGCAACTGACGACCGGTAAAAACAGCAGCAGCGGTGGCAGTATTGGCGTGGGTATCGGTGTGGGTTCTGGTGGCGCGGGGATCAGCGTCTCGGCGAACGCCAACAGCAGTAAAGGGCGTGAGAAAGGCAACGGCACCTGGCAGAATGAAACCACGGTGGATGCGGGTAATCAGGTCACGATAAACAGCGGGCGGGACACTACGCTTGCTGGTGCGCAGGTCAACGGCAATCAAGTGACGGCAGATGTAGGCCGCGATCTGACGATTACCAGTACGCAGGACAGCGACCACTACGATAGCAAACAGAACAGCGTGAGCGGAGGAGTGGGATATACCTTCGGCGCGGGGACGGCTTCTGCGAGTATCAATGCCAGCCGCGACAGGATGAAGAGCGACTATGACTCGGTGCAGGAGCAGAGCGGGATATTCGCGGGAGACGGTGGCTTTGATATCACTGTGGGCAAGCACACCCAACTGGATGGCGCGGTCATTGCTTCTACCGGTTCAGCGGATAAAAACAGTCTGGATACGGGCACGCTGGGCTTTGGCGATATCCACAATCAGGCAGATTACAAAGTGGAGCACCAGGGGGGAGGGATCAGTACGGGAGGCAGTATTGGTCAACAGTTCGCGGGTAATCTGGCGAACGCCCTGATTGCCGGAGGTGGCAGCAGCGGGCATGCGGAAGGAACAACGCAGGCGGCGGTGAGTGAGGGGACGTTAACTGTTCGCGACACGGAAAACCAGAAGCAGGATGTCGCCGGTCTGAGCCGGGATGCGGAGCATGCAAACGGCAGCATCAGTCCTATTTTTGACAAGGAAAAAGAGCAGAGACGTCTGCAAGAAGTGCAACTGATAGCCCAGATAGGTAACCAGGCGGCGGATATCGCGCGGACGCAAGGTGAGATAAATGGCCTGAACGCGGGTAAAAAAGCACTGGCAAAGGAAGGCATTCCTGAGCCGGATGTGAACGCCAGTGATGAAGAAAAAGCAAGATACCAGACGCAACTACGGAACTCAGCGGCATATAAAACCGAGCAGACGAAATACGGTACGGGCAGTGACGTGCAGCGGGGTATTCAGGCTGCAGTAGGCGCTCTGCAAGGGCTGGCTGGCGGTAATATTGGCGCGGCGCTGGCGGGGGCATCGGCACCGGAGCTTGCCAATATCATAGGCCATAAGGCGGGCCTCAGCGAGGATGATATCGCGGCTAAAGCCATCGCGCATGCGATACTGGGTGGTGCTGCGGCGGCTATGCAGGGGAACAATGTAGCAGCCGGAGCGGCTGGCGCAGCGGCAGGAGAGCTTGCTGCAAATGCGATACTGAAAACGATGTATCCGGGCAAGCACGTCAGTGAGCTGGATGAAAGTGACAGGCAGTTAGTCAGCAATCTTGCGACTATTGCATCCGGGCTGGCAGGTAATCTGGCCGGGGGGGATTCGAAAAGCACGACAACAGGGGCGCAGTCTGGTAAAAATTCAGTTGAGAATAACTCGCTGAGCAAGGATAAGCCCGGTATCTTTGATATCAATCCAATGCTGAAAATCGGGATTGAAGGGGCTGATGGCGAGCTACTGCCCGGCGGTGGTGGGATTGGTAAAGGGAAAACATCAATTAACAAGGGCCAGCAGAATAAGCATATTCCTGGTACGAATGAGTATAAAATTGCGTCTGAAGCAGGGTTGAATAAGAGTACTCTTTCCGTTTCCGCAGATTCATTGCTTTCCAAATTAGGGACTGGTCAACAAGTAGGTAATGCTCCCGTTGGAACGCCAGGCTCGAAGGAACGCATAAATTATGGACAGCCTATTGGAAATTATATAGATCCCCAAACAGGCGTCTCCACACCAACAACAAATGGTATCGTGCACTATGGAAAAAATGGCGTCCACATTGTTCCAGCGAGGCCATCAGAAAAATGAAGGGAAATGTGATGATTTCTTCTGATTTAAATTCGTATGTAAGGCTCTCA
>NZ_JAHLRC010000037.1:0-39744 GCF_018919545.1 Citrobacter sp. S46_ASV_140 | reverse complement strand
ATTCTTATTTGCGTAGGGTGCTAAGGAATGTATCACCGCCAGGTAATAGTCCTGCGCTTAGTTAAGGTGTATTATTTATGCAACTTAATTGTGGAGGCATCATGTCCGGCAAACGTATTGCACGTGAGAAAATGACGATCCAGAGAATGATCTCGCTGTATGAGAGCCAGTGTCCGCAGGCTTCAGATGAACCGGGGCATTACGATGCGTTGTTTGCCTATGCGCAAAAGCGCCTGGATAAATGCGTATTTGGTGAGGAAAAACCGGCCTGCAAACAGTGTCCGGTGCACTGTTACCAGCCCGCTAAACGCGAAGAGATGAAGCAAATTATGCGTTGGGCTGGACCCAGAATGCTCTGGCGTCATCCGATTCTGACCGTGCGTCATCTGATTGATGACAAACGTCCGGTGCCGGAGTTACCCGAGAAATACCAGCGGAAGAAGTGATTTAGCAATTCTATGCCGGATGGCGGCTGCGCCTTATCCGGCCGACAAAGACAAACACACCAGTGGCGTAGGCCCGATAAGCGTAACGCTATCGGGCAATAATCCGTTAAACCAGTGCGTCCTTATCAATGCCCAGGCGCTTCATGCGCGAGAGTAACGTTGTGCGTTTCAACCCCAGTCTTTGTGCCGCGCCTTTAGGACCGGCGACAACGCCATTGGTTTCTTTCAGAACGCGCATTATCAGTTGGTATTCATCTTCGCCATCCTGCGCGACTTCGGTCGCCACCGGCGGCGTAGACGGCGCCAAAGCGACTACATCCGGCAAGGAAAGTTGCAGCACGTTGCCCCGGGTGAGCAGAACCGCGCGTTCTACGACGTTTTCCAGCTCGCGCACGTTACCCGGCCATTCCATGCTGCTCAGCGTACGCAGGGCTTCGGCGGGAATGCTATCGATATTGCGCCCCATCCGGCGGGCAATTTTGAAGGTGAAGGCTTTCACCAGCAGCGGAATATCTTCCGGGCGCTCGCGCAGTGGCGGCAGATGGATCGGGAAGACGTTCAGTCGATAGTAGAGATCGTTACGAAACTCGCGATCGGCGACCATCTTTTTCAGATCGCGGTTAGTGGCAGCGATCAAGCGAACGTCGGTCTGGATCAGTTTATTGCTGCCCAGACGTTCAAACTCCTGCTCCTGCAGAACGCGCAGCAGCTTGGGCTGAAGCTCCAGAGGCATGTCGCCAACTTCATCGAGAAATAACGAACTTTTGTCCGCCAGTTCAAAGCGTCCAATCCGCTGCGTGCTGGCCCCGGTAAATGCGCCACGCTCATGGCCAAACAGATCGCTTTCCAGCAATCCGGCAGGCATTGCCGCGCAGTTCATTTTCACCATCCGACGGGCGTTACGTCCGCTCAGGTTGTGAATTGCTCGTGCAATCAGCTCCTTACCCGTCCCGGTTTCACCAAGAATCAGGACAGTGCTGTCGCTTTGCGCCACCATTTCGACCTGTTTGAGTACGCTGTACATCGCTTCGCTGCGGCCAATGATTTCTCCGAACTCACTTTCCACGTTGTTGAGTTGTTCAGTCAGCGCCAGGTTTTCATCGACCAGCCGCTCCTTCAGGCGGTGGATCTCCTGGTAGGCGAGGGCGTTATCCACGGCGATCGCCACGCGTTCTGCGATTTGGCGCAGCAGTTTGAGATTGGCGGTGGTGAATACTTTCTCTTCGCATTGCGCCAGCTTAAGTACGCCGAGCATATTATTGCCGGACATCAGCGGCAGCAGGCACAGAGTCTGTAGCTGGTTGCCCCAGGTTTCGAACAACATTCTTTCGTAAGGGGCCAGGGTATCGCGTTCGCTCAGGTTAATCAGCAGCATCTCTTTACTTTTGAAGACCCGTTCAGAGAGCGTGCCGGCTTCGTCCACTTCACTTTGTTCGTGTGCCGGATGATGTTCATCCAGATAGTGAGTGGAATAAATGCTGAGCTTGTTTTTGCGATCGCTGCGTAACACGATGCTGATGGCATCAATGTCGAAGTAGTGATGGATCTCTTTGGCGACTTCGCTGACCAGCTCATCAATATCCAGGCGGGAGAGCACAGCATTGGTGATGGCGACCAGGATGCGAAAGTTATCACGCTCACGGCACAGGAGATCGTAATCGACATTGTTGCTGACCCGGCTTTGAATTTGTTCAGCAACGACGCCGACTATTTGGGTGAAGGTCTGCAGCCGGTTGTACTCTTTTTCACTCCACGGTTGGTCTTCGTTACGGATAAATTCGCAACCGCCAAAGATTCGCCCATCTGCTGCCAGCGGTAGCAGGCAGTAGTGACCAAATTTAGAATACAGCCCGCCAGAGGCCAGCTGTGGCCAGGTTTCGTTAAACTCGTGATAGTTGCAGTGCAGCGCATCGGGGCGAGACAAAATACGGCGTACCGGGCCATGCGCCAGCACCGTTTCGTCTTCATAATCGATGGGGTTACCATTTTCACGCGTCGCAAAATAACGCGCACGCTGCGTTTGTGCCTGCCATAAGACAATAGCCGCGCAGTCGGCCAGCGCTGAACGCTTGACCAGTTGCGAAAGCGCCTCGCTGAGAGACGGCAGGTCGGGCTGCTGTAATAATGTACGAGTAATATCGAACAGGCCTTGCTGTCCGAGGTCACTCATCGGTGTATACGACATATTGCTTTTCCAGGAAAAGCACCGCAGAACGGTGCGAAAACGGTAAATGAATTATAGGTATAAGTCGTAAATTATTGCCGGACTGGTCCCGCTACACGAACCGTAGACCCGATCGGCAAAACGCCATCAGGTGATAATGCAGCGTTAAGGCCGGATGTCGACGCAAATGCGTCTTACCCGGCCTACAGCTTGCTGCCAACCGGCTGTTAGCATATACGAGGTAATGGTTCGGCGTGTGGTAAATCGAGAGTGCGTTTCACGCCGTAGAGTCCGGCAAGACGCACACCTTTGCGTTCTACCACTTCACCAATCATTGCGGCATCGCGTCCTAACGGATGTGCGCGCAGCGCGGCAAGCACCGTTTCAGCAGCCTGACGCTCAACGGCAATCACCAGCTTGCCTTCGTTAGCAAAGTTAAGCGCATCCAGACCCAGCAGTTCGCAAACGCCACGCACCGCGGGCTTCACGGGCAGGGCCGCTTCAGACAGCTCAATACCAAACCCGCATGAGGCGGCAAATTCATGCGTTACCGCATTTACGCCGCCACGGGTCGCGTCACGCAGCGCCTTCACGCCGGGAATATCACGCAGCGTCTGGATAAGCGGTGTCAATACCGCGCAGTCGCTGACCAGTTCGCCATCAAGACCCAGCTGTTCGCGCAGGTTAAGGATAGTTGCGCCGTGATCGCCAAGCGTACCGCTGACCAGCAGCACATCGCCTGGGCCGAGGGTCTGTGCGCCCCAGTGAATGTTGGCGGGGATCGCCCCCATTCCGGCCGTGTTGATGAACAGCTTGTCTGCAGCGCCGCGCTGCACGACTTTGGTATCGCCGGTCACGATGGCGATGCCCGCTTCACGCGCGGTCGCCGCCATACTGTTGACGACGGTTTTCAACGTCTCCATCGGCAAACCCTCTTCGAGGATAAAACCGCAGGAGAGGTAGCGAGGGATCGCGCCGCTGACCGCCACGTCGTTAGCCGTACCGCAGATGGCCAGCTTGCCGATATTGCCACCCGGGAAGAACAACGGATCGATAACATAGCTGTCGGTTGAAAACGCCAGACGATCGCCTTCTGCAACCAGTTGCGCCAGGTCCAGACGGGCCTGATCTTCTTGTTCCGCCAGCCACGGATTAGCAAAAGCCTCCATAAACAGACTGTTGATCAACTGCTGCATAGCCTGACCGCCGCTACCGTGGGCGAGTTGTACGCTGTTCATGCTTCACACTCCTGCTGACGATACTGATACCAGGCGGCACATGCGCCTTCTGAGGAGACCATCAGGGCGCCAAACGCGGTCTCCGGGTTACAGGTTTTGCCAAATAGCGGGCACTGATGCGGTTTGCATCTGCCGGTCAATACCTCGCCGCAACGCGCGCGCGGATCGTCATACACCTGCTGCGGCGCTGGCTGGAAATGCGCTTCGGCATCAAAGCGCTGATAGTCTGGCGTCAGGTGAACGCCAGAGGATTCAATGACGCCCAGACCGCGCCATTCGCTATCGCCATTGACGCAGAATACTTCGGCGATGGCCTGTTGCGCTAACAGATTACCGGCGTCCGGCACCACGCGGCGATACTGGTTTTCAACCTGGCTATGCGCGGCAATCTTCTGTTCAATCAACATCACCACGCCCTGCAACAGATCGAGCGGTTCGAAACCGGCGACCACCAACGGACGATGGAAATCTGAAGCAATGAAATTATAGGCATCGGTGCCAATCACCATGCTGACATGGCCCGGCGCTAAGAAGGCGTCGATGCCGTTGTCCGGCTGTTCCAGCAGGCTGCGCAGTGTAGGGATAAGCGTGATGTGCTGGCAGAAAAAGTAAAAGTTCTGCACGTCACGCTGTTTTGCCTGCTGAAGGGTGATGGCGGTGGTTGGCATTGTGGTTTCAAAACCCAGGCCAAAGAACACAACCTTACGCGTTGGGTTTTCCTGCGCCAGCTTCAGCGCATCCATCGGTGAATAGACGATGCGGATATCCGCGCCGCGCGCTTTGGCTTGTAGCAAAGAACCTTGTTTACCCGGAACGCGCATCGCATCGCCAAAGGTGCAAAAAATCACTTCCGGATGGCTGGCGATTTCCACACAACTGTCGATTCTGCCCATAGGCAGAACGCAAACCGGGCAGCCCGGGCCATGAATAAACTCGACGTTGTCGGGCAACAATTGGTCGAGACCGAACTTGAAGATAGCGTGGGTATGACCACCACACACTTCCATGATGCGCAGCGGACGTTCAGCAGTGTAGGGGAGGTGTGCGGCACGTTCACACAGGTGCTCTATCAACTGCATCACCTGTTCTGGTGCGCGGTATTCGTCAACAAAACGCATTATTTTTCCTCGCCATACAACAACGCGCCGACATCCGGCTCAACGTCAAACATGTTTTGTAGCGCGTCGAGCGTGTCGCGCGCTTCAGCTTCATTAATGATGCTCATGGCAAAGCCGACGTGGACCAGTACCCACTGGCCCAGACGGGGTTGACCGTGTTCATCGCAACTTCCGACCAGCGTCAGGTCGACGTCGCGCTGAATACCGCAAACGTCGACTTTGGCCTGGTTGCCATCAATGGTGCGGATTTGACCCGGAACACCTATGCACATCGCTGCGTCTCCAGCCAGGAGAGCCATTGGTCCATGCCTTCGCCACTGGTGGCGGAAATCAGGATAATCTCAATTTCCGGGTTCACTTCCCGGGCGCTGGCGATGCACTTTTCTACGTCAAAATTGAGGTACGGCAGTAGGTCTACTTTGTTGAGCAGCATCAGCGACGCGGCGGCAAACATATGCGGGTATTTCAGCGGCTTGTCTTCGCCTTCGGTGACGGAAAGCACCGCCACTTTATGGCGTTCGCCGAGGTCGAAGCTGGCCGGGCAAACCAGGTTCCCGACGTTTTCAATGAACAGGATGCCGTTGTCTTCAAGCGGCAAACGTGGCGCGGCGTCAGCAATCATTTGTGCGTCAAGGTGGCAACCTTTACCGGTGTTGACCTGGATGGCGGGCGTACCTGTGGCGCGAATACGGGCGGCATCGTTAACCGTCTGCTGGTCGCCTTCAATGACGGCGCAAGGCACGCTGTCTTTGAGCTTCATCAGCGTTTCGGTCAGCAGCGTGGTTTTACCGGAGCCTGGGCTTGAGACAAGGTTTAATACCAGATGTTGACGGGCAGCAAAGCGGGCGCGGTTGCGCTCGGCCAGACGGTTGTTTTTATCCAGCACGTCAATTTCCACTTCCAGCATCCGGCGCTGACTCATGCCTGGCGCGTGGGTGCCTGCTTCACCGTGACCGTAATGCAAATCGCCTTCTTCATTCTGGCTCGGTGTGAAACTGGAGGTCTTCACCCCGGTAATATTCAGCGCCGGACGAGCCGCTGGGGCAAATGGCGCGCTGCGAAACGCCGAGTGGGGATTATGCTCATCACCCTCTATATAAAGGTTGCCTTCAGCGCAACCACATGTCGTACACATCGCTCACTCCTGATCTTATTACTTGCGATACTTCAGTTGCCGGATGATGACGCTTAGGCGTCGGCATCCGGCGCTGGAGTTTCATCTATTTCAATACGTCGAATCTGTAAGCCGTCATCGGCCACAATTCTCAGCATATCGCTGTTGCATTGCGGACATCTGCGCACGCGTTGCGTCAGTAAGGTGACGTATTGCTGACAAGATTCGCACCAACATTCGGCTTCTTGTTCTTCGAGGTGGAGTTTACAACCTTCTGCAAGGGTCCCGCGGCATACCAGATCAAAACAAAAGGCGAGAGCGCTGGTTTCTACGCAAGAAAATGCGCCAATTTTGAGCCAGACCCCAGTTACTCGTTGAGCACCGTATTGCGTGGCCTGTTGTTCAATCAATTCCAGTGCCCGTTGGCAGAGGGTTATTTCGTGCATACCGCCTCCTGTGAAGTTGCCGTATTAAAAGCAATAAACATGCCAGCTTGAATTTTTTCGATCGTGACAATGACGACGATGACGAAATGACATGTCGTCACCGCTCTTTGATTTTTTATCTATATGAAAATTAAGGTTTTTAATTTTGGCATGAAATGTGCTTAAAGCTGTTCATCTCTGCTAAACGGGTAACCTGACATGACTATTTGGGAAATAAGCGAAAAAGCCGATTACATCGCTGAACGGCATCGTCGCCTACAGGACCAGTGGCGTATTTACTGCAACTCGCTGGTTCAGGGGATCACCCTGTCAAAAGCGCGTTTGCATCATGCAATGAGCTGCGCACCGGACAAGGATCTCTGCTTCGTCCTTTTTGAACACTTCACTATCTACGTCACGCTGGCGGACGGCTTTAACAGCCACACCATCGAGTACTACGTTGAAACGAAAGACGGTGATGATAAGCAACTGATTGCACAGGCTGAGTTGACCATCGACGGTAAGGTTGATGAGCGTATCAGCAACCGCGATCGCGAGCAGGTGCTGGAGCACTATCTCGAAAAAATCGCCACCGTCTACGACAGCCTCTATACCGCGGTTGAAAACAATATGCCGGTGAATTTAAGCCAGCTGATTGAGGGACATAGCCCGGCTTAAGCCTTGGGTGTGCCCACTTTTGTCATGATGCGCTTTCATACTGCGTCACGACGTTTAGGGAATGGGCATGTCGAAAAATGTCGAAATGACATTTTCCAGACATGTTTTCGTCAAAAATGACTATCACCTGAGGAATGCCTGGTGAATCGTTTTGTAATTGCTGACTCCACTCTTTGCATCGGCTGCCACACCTGTGAAGCCGCCTGCTCAGAGACACATCGCCAGCATGGCCTGCAGTCAATGCCGCGCCTGAAAGTGATGTTAAATGAAAAAGAATCCGCCCCGCAGCTTTGCCACCATTGCGAAGATGCGCCTTGCGCCACCGTTTGTCCGGTTAATGCGATTAATCGCGTTGATGGTGCCGTGCAGCTGAATGAAAGCCTGTGTGTAAGCTGCAAACTGTGCGGGATTGCCTGTCCGTTTGGCGCGATTGAGTTTTCCGGTAGCCGTCCGCTGCATATCCCGGCAAACGCCAATACGCCAAAAGCGCCTCCGGCTCCGCCAGCGCCTGCCCGCGTGAGCACGTTGCTGGACTGGGTTCCGGGCATTCGTGCCATCGCGGTGAAATGCGATCTGTGCAGTTTTGACGAGCTTGGTCCGGCCTGCGTACGCATGTGCCCGACCAAAGCCCTGCACCTGGTGAGTAACGTGGATATTGCCCGCGCCAGCAAACGTAAGCGTGAGCTGACTTTCAATACCGACTTCGGCGATCTCACCTTGTTTCAGCAGGCTCAGAGTGGGGATGCAAAATGAGCGCAATTTCACTGATTAACAGCGGCGTAGCCTGGTTTACGGCGGCTGCGGTTCTGGCATTTCTGTTTTCATTTCATAAACCGCTGAGCGGCTGGATTGCCGGGGTTGGCGGTGCGGTTGGCAGCCTGTGTACGGCGGCTGCGGGTTTCACCGTACTGACTAATGCTCTGGCGGTAAGCGGTGTGATGCCATTTATTGGTCACAGTGTGCAAATTACCCCGTTGAACGCTATCTGGCTGATTACGCTGGGCCTGTGCGGCCTGTTTGTCAGCTTGTACAACATTGACTGGCATCGTCATCCGCAGGTAAAAGCCAACGGGCTGCTGGTGAATCTGCTGATGGCCGCGGCGGTATGTGCGGTGGTTGCCAGCAACCTCGGAACGCTGGTGGTGATGGCGGAAATCATGGCGCTGTGTGCCGTGTTCCTCACCGGCTGCAGCAAAGAGGGCAAACTGTGGTTTGCGCTGGGCCGCGTCGGCACGCTACTGCTGGCTATTGCCTGCTACCTGGTGTGGCAACGCTACGGCACCCTGGAGCTGCGCCTGCTTGACCTGCGCACTCAGGAACTGCCGCTCGGGTCTGATATCTGGCTGCTGGGCGTGGCGGGTTTTGGCCTGCTGGCCGGGATTATTCCGCTGCACGGATGGGTGCCACAGGCACACGCCAACGCCAGCGCACCGGCTGCGGCGCTGTTCTCTACCGTCGTCATGAAAGTGGGTCTGCTGGGTATTCTCTCCCTGTCGCTGCTGGGCGGTAATGCGCCGCTGTGGTGGGGCATCACGCTGCTGGTGCTGGGAATGATCACCGCGTTTGTCGGCGGTCTGTATGCGCTGATGGAACACAACATTCAGCGTCTGCTGGCATACCACACGCTGGAAAACATCGGCATTATTCTGCTGGGTCTGGGCGCAGGCGTAACCGGAATTTCCCTGAATCAACCTGCGCTGATTGCGCTGGGTTTGACCGGCGGTCTGTACCACCTGGTAAACCACAGCCTGTTCAAAAGCGTTCTGTTCCTGGGCGCAGGCAGCATCTGGTTCCGTACCGGTCATCGTGATATCGAAAAACTGGGCGGTATAGGTAAACGTATGCCGGTTATCTCTCTGGCGATGCTGGTTGGCCTGATGGCGATGGCCGCACTGCCGCCGCTGAACGGTTTTGCCGGTGAGTGGGTTATCTACCAGTCCTTCTTTAAGCTTGGCAACAGCGGTGCTTTTGTCGGTCGTCTGTTAGGACCGTTGCTGGCGGTAGGACTGGCGATTACCGGCGCGCTGGCGGTGATGTGTATGGCGAAAGTCTATGGCGTTACGTTCCTTGGCGCACCGCGCACGAAGGAAGCTGAAAGTGCCTGCTGCGCGCCAATCCTGATGGGCGTTAGCGTAGTCGCGTTGGCTATCTGCTGCGTGATTGGGGGCGTTGCTGCGCCGTGGCTGCTGCCGATGATCTCCGCTGCCGTTCCGCTGCCGCTGGAAACCGCGAACACCACCGTTTCTCAGCCAATGATCACGCTGCTGCTGATCGCATGTCCGCTGTTGCCGTTCATCATCATGGCGATTTTCAAAGGCAACCGTCTGCCATCGCGTTCACGCGGTGCGGCATGGGTGTGTGGTTACGATCACGAGCAGTCAATGGTCATTACCGCACACGGTTTTGCCATGCCGGTGAAAGAAGCCTTTGCGCCGGTACTCAAACTGCGCAAATGGCTGAATCCGGTATCACTGGTTCCGGGCTGGCAGAATGCGGCTGCACCGGTGCTGTTCCGTCGCCTGGCGCTGATTGAGCTGGCGGTACTGGTGGTGATTGTGGTTTCACGAGGAGCCTGAGAATGAGTGTTTTATATCCGTTAATTCAGGCGCTGGTGCTGTTTGCCGTTGCGCCGCTGCTGTCCGGTATTACCCGCGTGGCACGTGCGCGTTTGCACAATCGCCGCGGTCCGGGCGTTTTGCAGGAATACCGCGACATTATCAAACTGCTTGGCCGTCAGAGCATTGCGCCTGCGGACTCCAGTTGGGTTTTCCGCCTGACGCCGTTTGTGATGGTGGGTGTGATGCTGACTATCGCCACCGCGTTGCCGGTAGTGACCGTTGGCTCACCACTGCCGCAACTGGGCGATCTGATCACCTTAATTTACCTGTTCGCCATCGCCCGCTTCTTCTTCTCTATCGCTGGCCTGGATACCGGTAGCCCGTTTACCGCTATTGGCGCCAGCCGCGAAGCGATGCTCGGCGTGCTGGTTGAACCTATCCTGCTGCTGGGTCTGTGGGTTGCGGCGCAGGTTGCTGGCTCAACGCATATCAGCAATATCGCCGATACCATTTATCACTGGCCTGCTGCACGCAGCATTCCGTTGATTCTGGCGCTGTGCGCCTGTGCTTTCGCCACCTTTATCGAAATGGGCAAACTGCCGTTCGATCTGGCAGAGGCAGAGCAGGAGCTGCAGGAAGGTCCATTGACCGAATACAGCGGCAGCGGTTTTGCGGTGCTGAAATGGGGCATTAGCCTTAAGCAACTGGTCGTTCTGCAAATGTTCGTTGGCGTGTTCCTGCCGTGGGGACAGATGGAAACCTTCACCTCGGGTGGGCTGCTGCTGGCACTGGTAATTGCCGTCGTCAAACTGGTTCTCGGCGTGCTGGTCATCGCCCTGTTCGAAAACAGCATGGCGCGTCTGCGTTTTTGCGCCACTTCACGCGTGACCTGGGCCGGTTTTGGGTTTGCGTTTTTAGCGTTCGTCTCCTTGCTGGTGGCGTGATTTAAGAGAGTTTGAGCATGTCTGAAGAAAAATTAGGTCAACAATATCTCGCGGCGCTGCACCAGGCCTTCCCGGGCGTCGTGCTGGATGAAGCCTGGCAGACCAAAGATCAGCTGACGATCACCGTCAAGGTGAACTACCTGCCGGAAGTGGTGGAGTTCCTGTACTACAAACAGGGCGGCTGGTTGTCCGTGCTGTTTGGTAACGACGAACGTCAGCTGTGTGGTCATTATGCCGTGTACTACGTGCTGTCGATGGAGCAGGGTACCAAGTGCTGGATTACCGTGCGCGTTGAGGTCGATGCCAATAAGCTGGAGTTCCCGTCCGTCACGCCGCGCGTGCCGGCTGCGGTCTGGGGCGAGCGCGAAGTGCGCGATATGTACGGTTTGATCCCGGTTGGTTTGCCCGATGAGCGTCGTCTGGTACTGCCGGATGACTGGCCGGACGAACTCTACCCGCTGCGTAAAGACAGCATGGATTATCGCCAGCGCCCCGCGCCGACTACCGATGCTGAAACCTACGAGTTCATCAACGAACTGGGCGACAAGAAAAACAACGTGGTGCCGATTGGCCCATTGCACGTCACCTCTGATGAACCCGGTCACTTCCGTCTGTTTGTTGACGGCGAGAACATCATCGACGCCGACTACCGTCTGTTCTATGTCCACCGCGGCATGGAGAAGCTGGCGGAAACCCGCATGGGTTACAACGAAGTGACCTTCTTGTCCGACCGCGTGTGCGGCATTTGCGGCTTTGCGCACAGCACCGCCTATACCACCTCCGTCGAGAACGCGATGGGCATCGTCGTGCCGGAACGTGCGCAGATGATCCGCGCCATTCTGCTGGAAGTTGAACGCCTGCACTCGCACCTGCTGAACCTCGGCCTGGCCTGTCACTTTACCGGTTTTGACTCCGGCTTTATGCAGTTCTTCCGCGTGCGTGAAACCTCCATGAAGATGGCGGAGATCCTCACCGGGGCACGTAAAACTTACGGTCTGAACCTGATCGGCGGTATTCGTCGTGATCTGCTGAAAGAGGATATGATCCAGACCCGTCAACTGGCGCAGCAGATGCGTCGTGACGTGCAGGAACTGGTCGATATGCTGCTCAGCACGCCGAACATGGAACAGCGTACCGTAGGTATTGGTCGTCTTGATCCGGAAATTGCCCGTGATTTCAGTAACGTCGGCCCGATGGTACGCGCCAGCGGCCATGCGCGTGACACTCGCGCCGATCACCCGTTTGTGGGCTATGGTCTGCTGCCGATGGAAGTTCACAGTGAGCAGGGTTGCGACGTTATTTCTCGTCTGAAAGTCCGTATCAATGAAGTCTACACCGCACTGAATATGATCGACTTTGGTCTGGACAACCTGCCAGGCGGCCCGCTGGCTGTGGAAGGTTTTACCTACATTCCACACCGCTTTGCGCTGGGCTTTGCTGAAGCGCCGCGCGGGGATGACATCCACTGGAGTATGACTGGCGACAACCAGAAACTGTATCGCTGGCGCTGTCGCGCGGCGACTTACGCCAACTGGCCGACGCTGCGCTACATGCTGCGTGGCAACACCGTTTCCGATGCCCCGCTGATTATCGGTAGCCTCGATCCTTGCTATTCCTGTACCGACCGTATGACCGTGGTCGATGTGCGTAAGAAGAAGAGCAAAGTCGTGCCGTACAAAGAACTTGAGCGCTACAGCATCGAGCGTAAAAACTCGCCGCTGAAATAAGGAATCGCCATGTTTACCTTTATCAAAAAAGTCATCAAAACTGGGGCGCCGACATCGTCGTATCCGCTGGAGCCGATTGCGGTCGATAAAAACTTCCGTGGCAAACCGGAACACAATCCGCAGCAGTGCATTGGCTGTGCGGCCTGTGTGAATGCGTGCCCGTCGAACGCGCTGACGGTAGAAACCGATCTGGTCACCCATGAGCTGGCGTGGCAGTTCAACCTCGGCCGTTGCATCTTCTGCGCCCGCTGCGAAGAAGTCTGCCCGACGGCGGCAATCAAGCTGTCGCAGGAGTATGAACTGGCGGTGTGGAAGAAAGAGGATTTCCTGCAGCAGTCCCGCTTTGCGCTGTGTAATTGTCGCGTATGTAACCGCCCGTTTGCGGTACAAAAAGAGATCGATTACGCCATTGCGCTGCTTAAGCACAACGGTGACAGCCGTGCGGAAAACCACCGTGAAAGCTTTGAGACCTGCCCGGATTGTAAGCGCCAGAAATGCCTGGTGCCGTCTGACCGTATTGAACTGACTCGCCATATGAAAGAGGCCAGCTGATGAGCAATTTATTAGGCCCACGTGACGCCAACGGTATTCCGGTACCGATGACGGTGGATGAATCCATTGCCAGCATGAAAGCGTCGCTGCTTAAAAGCATCAAGCGTTCAGCGTACGTTTACCGTGTGGACTGCGGTGGCTGCAACGGCTGTGAAATCGAAATCTTCGCTACGCTTTCTCCGCTGTTTGATGCCGAACGTTTTGGGATCAAAGTTGTACCATCACCGCGCCATGCGGATATCCTGCTGTTTACCGGCGCGGTAACGCGTGCCATGCGCTCTCCGGCGCTGCGCGCCTGGCAGTCTGCGCCAGATCCGAAAATTTGTATCTCTTACGGTGCCTGCGGTAACAGCGGCGGTATCTTCCACGACTTATACTGCGTATGGGGCGGCACGGATAAAATCGTACCGGTGGATGTGTATATTCCTGGCTGTCCGCCAACGCCTGCGGCTACGCTGTACGGTTTTGCAATGGCGCTGGGTCTGCTGGAACAAAAAATTCACGCGCGTGCGCCAGGTGAACTGGACGAACAGCCGGCTGAAATTCTGCATCCGGATATGGTTCAGCCGCTGCGCGTGAAGGTGGATCGTGAAGCACGCCGTCTGGCGGGCTACCGCTACGGTCGCCAGATTGCTGATGACTATATGACCCAGTTAGGGCAGGGCGAGCATCAGGTGGCGCGCTGGCTGGAAGCGGAAAACGATCCGCGTCTGACCGAGATCGTCACGCATCTTAATCATGTTGTCGAAGAGGCGCGTATCCGATGAGTGAAACGGTGGTGTTCAGTCAACTGAGCCGTAAGTTTATTGATGAGAACGATGCAACGCCCGCTGAGGCGCAGCAGGTTGTCTATTACAGCCTGGCGATTGGTCACCACCTTGGGATCATCGATTGCCTGGAAGCGGCGTTAACCTGTCCGTGGGATGAATATCTGGCGTGGATTGCCACGCTTGCCGAAGGCAGTGAAGCCCGCCGGAAAATGGAAGGCGTGCCGAAGTACGGCGAGATCGTCATCGATTTCAACCATGTGCAGATGCTGGCGCGCGCGTTCGATGATGCGCGTGCCGTGCAGACTCCGCAGCAGCAGGAGTGGAGCAAGCTGATGCTCAGCATGCTGCACGATATCCACCAGGAAAGCGCCATCTACCTGATGGTGAGGAGACATCGTGACTGACGTTTTATTATGTGTGGGTAACAGCATGATGGGCGATGACGGCGCGGGGCCGCTGTTAGCCGAAATGTGTGCTGCAAATCCTCAAGGTCAATGGGTTGTCATCGACGGCGGTAGTGCGCCGGAAAACGACATCGTCGCCATCCGTGAGTTGCATCCGCAGCGTCTGTTGATTGTGGATGCCACCGACATGGGGCTAAACCCTGGTGAAATCCGCATTATCGATCCTGATGATATTGCCGAGATGTTCATGATGACCACCCACAACATGCCGCTGAACTACCTGGTCGATCAGCTGAAAGACGACGTTGGCGAGGTGATTTTCCTTGGCATTCAGCCGGATATTGTCGGTTTTTACTACCCGATGACACAGCCGATCAAAGATGCGGTAGATACCGTCTATCAGCGATTAGCCGGGTGGGAAGGACACGGTGGGTTCGCTGAATTAGAGGCACCGGAAGCCTGAGCCTGAGGGCACTGAATACCGGATGGTGTGTCGCATTACCACCATCCGGATAACGTCGACACCCTCGAAAAAGACTATTCACCCGCTTGTTCAATAATTAATTTCCCCTGCGTAACCGATACTTTTACCGACGTGCCCGTTGGGAACCCCGCCTGTTCCAGCCAGTCTCCGTTCATCGTGAGTGAAGCATGGCGGCTTATACGTCGTGTAAAACCGGTTTTGCGATCTTCATGCCGTACTCTGACATAGCTGACTTTAAAATGACGTAATGGCTTGTTGATAACCGCTTCGGCATTACCATTTTTACCAGACATAAACACTCCCTTGTTACGAATAAAACGATGGAAAACTACTGAATAAAATGCCAGTAAAAAGGCGGGAGGGCAAACCCGAAACTGGAAGGCAGATCCAGAAAATAGAATGCAAATAATGAAAGGATGAGAAGTTGATAATAGTTGGGGGGAATATTCTCTTCTTTTACTAATACGGGAGTTATATTATATTTCGGCGTTGTTCAGGGAGGTTATATACTCGAATTATTTAGAATTTGAATATATGGGAAATTAATATACAGGAGTTATTTATGCGTTCAGGTATTCGTTTGGTAAATTTAATTATTATTTCCTCTCTTCTTAGCGGGTGCGAGACGGCGGCTGACGCGTTCTTCTCTGCGGGAGACCGATTATTTCAACCGGGGGAGTCATCAGCTGCGTCAATGCCAACCTTGTCCGTCGATGATTTTGTCGCGCCCTATACCTTAAATCCTGTTAAAGCCAATAAGGACTATCTTGGTGAATGGGTGAAGCTGCGGGGCGTGGTCATTGATATTCGTAAGATTAATGGTATTTCCAATGCTTATTCTTATCTTGTCAGCCTGAAAGACGAAAATAATAAAACGAACAACGTGATTCAGTTCCAGTTTGGCTCCCATAATAGTACGAATGTTGAGTCATTACAGATTGGCCGGAGCGCGACAATTATTGGTCAGGTCCACGCGTTGGGCGAAGCGCCTTTGCCGCTGCTGCAAAATCCTAAAGTTGTACAATAAAAATGATAACAGACAGCGGGTATATATATTCTGAATAATACGTGTTGCCGGATGGCGGCGTCATCCGGCAACATTGTTATTCCAGATCGGTCCCGTTGCTCGCAATCACTTTCTTATACCACCAGAACGATTTTTTGCGTTTACGCGCTAACGTGCCGTTGCCCGCGTCATCGCGGTCCACATACACAAAGCCGTAGCGTTTGCTCATCTCACCGGTTGAGGCTGAAACCAAATCGATACAGCCCCAGGTGGTGTAGCCCAGCAGCGGCACGCCATCCTCAATAGCATCTGCCATGGCGCGAATGTGCTCGCGTAAATAGCTAATGCGATAGTCGTCATTGATTTCGCCGTTAGCATCGATCTCATCTTTCGCCCCCAGCCCGTTTTCCACCAGAAACAACGGCTTCTGGTAGCGGTCATACATCATATTCATGGTGATGCGCAGGCCGAGCGGATCGATACCCCAGCCCCATTCGCTGGCGGCAATGTACGGATTACGCAGCGACTTCACCACGTTAGCGGCGCTGGTATTGCCAGTATTCATTTCAGCGGAGGCGCAGCGCGATGCGTAATAGCTAAACGAGACGAAATCGACGGTGTTTTTCAGGATATCGTCATCTCCCGCCGCTTTTTCTATCACCACGCCTTTTTCGCGAAACACACGGGCAGAGTAAGCGGGGTAAGCCCCGCGCGCCTGCACATCAATAAAGAACAGGTTTTCGCGGTCTTTTTCCAGCGCGGTCCACACATCTTCCGGTTTACAGGAATAAGGATAAAAATTACCGCCCGCCAGCATACAGCCGACCTGGTTTTGCGGATTAATTTCATGGGCAATTTTAGTTGCCAGGGCGCTGGCAATCAGTTCGTGGTGGGCGGACTGATATTTCACCTGATCCTGATTTTCACCTTCTTCAAACACCAGTCCGGCGCCAGAAAAAGGGCTGTGCAGCATAATGTTGATTTCGTTGAACGTTAGCCAGTACTTCACCAGACCGTCAAAGGCCTCGAAGCAGGTACGGGCGTAGCGGGTAAAGAACTCCACCATTTTGCGGTTACGCCAGGAGCCATACTCGCTGACCAGATGCATCGGCACATCGAAGTGACACAGCGTAACTAACGGCTCAATACCGTATTTTTTACACTCGGCAAACACGGCCCGGTAAAACGCGATACCCTCTTCATTAGGCGTCAGCTCGTCGCCGTTGGGGTAGAGACGGCTCCAGGCAATGGAAGTACGAAAAACCGTAAACCCCATTTCCGCCATCAGCGCGATATCTTCTTTATAGCGATGATAAAAGTCGATTGCCTGATGGCTGGGATAAAATTCGTCATCCCGTAGCGTAAAGCGTTTTTCCTGACCCAGTTTGACGGCCATGCGGTTTGCGCCGTGGGGGAGCATATCGACGGTGGTCAGCCCTTTGCCGCCTTCCCGGTATGCCCCTTCAGACTGGTTGGCGGCCAGTGCGCCGCCCCATAAAAATCCTTGCGGAAAAACAGACATAGTTAACCTCAGTTCATACCAGTCAAATGCTGGCTCTATTGATATTGCCTGGTTGCGCGGCCTGGTTGCTTCTGGCCTGCGCGGCTGCATCTTCGACAGGAATATCTTCAAAGCCGAGGAGCAGTGTTAATACAAAGGAAAGCACGACCGCCAGCGCCATCACGCCAAACACCCAAACGATGGTCATCGGATTGGCTGGATCGAAAAACTGTACGCTGGTGAACAAGCCTGGAGCCGCCATGGAGTGGCTCGCCAGTCCGGCCATTCCGGCAACGGCACCGCAGATAAAGCCGCTGATAAGACTCGCAATCAGTGGGCGTTTCAGGCGGATCGCCACGCCATACAGCGCGGGTTCGGAAATGCCTGCCATGATGGCCGAGGCGGCTGCCGCTAACGCCGTCTGACGCAGTTCCGGGTTTTTGGTTTTCCATGCCACTGCCAGCGATGAACCGCCCAGCGACAAATTGGCGCCAATTTCTGACGGCATCACCATGCCTTCTTTTCCGGTTTCGGCAATGGTCTGAATAATGGTTGGCGTGAAGACGCGGTGCATACCGGTCATCACCAGCAACGGCCACAATGCGCCCATAATGGCCACCGACAGCCAGCCGAGATAGCCGTGAATGGTATAAACCAGCGCTGAAATTGCACTACCGATCCAGATACCGATCGGGCCAATGATGACGATGGCGAGTGGGGCGGCGATCAGCACGATTAGCATCGGTTTAAGGAAGTTTTTGGTTACCGCCGGAGTGATGCGATCGACCCAGCGTTCGATGTAGGACAGACACCAGGTCATGACCAGCGCCGGGATCACCGTGTAGGTGTATTTCACCGCCGTCACCGGGATCAGGGCAAACTCAACGTGCTCACCCTGCGCGGCCTTCGCCATCAGTTCGATGAAGCTGGGATGCACCAGTACGCCAGCGATGGCGATTGCCAGCGACATGTTGGTTTTGAATTTTATGGCTGCTGAGGCGGCGACCATCAGTGGCAGGAAGAAGAAGGCACCGTCGCCGATTACGGTCAGAATAGTGAGCGTGGACGATCCTTTCACCAGCACGCCGGTCATTTCGAGGATCATTGCCAGCAGCTTGAGCATTGATCCGCCGATAATAGCCGGGATCAACGGGGACATTGTGCCGATCAGCGCGTCGAGGATCCCCGCGCCAATCCGCTTCAGCGTCAGCCGAGGTTTGGTTTGCGGCTCTGCAGGTTGCATATTGGCAGGCAACAGGCTGACTACCTCGCGATACGCCTGCGAAACGGTGTTGCCGATGATCACCTGGCACTGGTTATCGCTGCGCACCACGCCGAGCACGCCAGGGAGCGTCTTCAGCGTCGTGCTGTCGACCTGCGAGTCATCTTTGATAACGAAACGCAAACGGGTCATACAGTGGGTCACTGCTGTGATGTTGTCCACGCCTCCCAGAGCCGTCACAACCGAGCGCGCCAGCGCTGCATAATTTTTGGACATCGGATTTAATCCTGTTTTATCAGTAGAGTACGTTATGTTTTATCCGTTCACGTTGGTCGCTTTTCTGGGTTGATGAAACGCAGATAGGAAACCGGTTCCACAAAATCATGTTTAAATTACACGTAATGGGCAAGGTTTAATTTTGATCGTTTTTTATAATTGTGACTCCGATCACCAGATGTCAGCGTTTGCAATTTAGCAGCAAGGACAGCGGCGAAACGGTGCAGTACACTGCGTCACATTGAGAGAAAAGGGATGAGTAATATGACCACGATGCTGGAGGTGGCGAAGCGTGCCGGGGTGTCAAAAGCGACGGTTTCCCGGGTGCTTTCCGGGAATGGCTATGTCAGCCAGGAAACCAAAGACCGCGTGTTTCAGGCCATTGAAGAGAGTTGTTACCGCCCTAACTTGCTGGCACGCAGTCTGGCAGCGAAAACAACGCAGACGCTGGGTCTGGTGGTAACTAACACCCTTTATCACGGCGTCTATTTCAGCGAACTGCTGTTTCATACCGCGCGGATGGCGGAAGATAAGGGACGCCAGTTGTTGCTGGCTGACGGTAAGCACAGCGCAGAGGAAGAGCGTCAGGCGATCCAGTACCTGCTCGACCTGCGCTGTGACGCGATTATGATCTATCCGCGTTTTCTTAGCGTGGATGAGATAGACGATATCATTGACGCCCACGCCCAGCCGATTATGGTGCTTAATCGGCGGCTGCGGAAAAATACCAGCCACTGCGTGTGGTGCGATCAAAAGCAAACCAGTTTTAACGCCGTTACTCAGCTCATTGCCGCCGGGCACAAAGAGATTGGTTTTATTACTGGCTCGATGGATTCGCCAACCGGCGTGGAGCGACTTTCAGGCTATAAAGACGCGCTGGCACATCATGGCATTCCGCTTAATAATGATTTGATTGTTAAAGGGAAATGGACGCCAGCCTGCGGCGCGGCGGGAGTCGATACTTTGCTTTCGCATAAGGTCAATTTTACCGCGCTGGTGGCCAGCAATGATGATATGGCGATCGGTGCGATGAAGCAGTTGCACGCGCATGGCGTGAGCGTCCCTGCTCAGGTGTCGGTGATTGGCTTCGACGATATCGCCATCGCGCCATACACTATTCCGGCGCTTTCCAGCGTCAAAATCCCGGTAACGGAAATGATCCAGGAAACGATAGGCCGCCTGATCTTTATGCTGGATGACGGGGCGTTTACCCCGCCAAAAACCTTCACCGGTGAACTCATTCAACGCGACTCTGTTGCGCCGCTCGTTTTGCGCTGACGGCTGTCATTTGTCATCGTCACTAGTGACGATGACACGGCTTCTCTGCATTCATCAAAATAAAAAACCTTTAATAACAGCTAATTAAATTCTGGCACGATTTATGAATGCTTCGGCAGATAATCTGTCATTGCTGGAGAAATTGATGAACCGTTTCATCATTGCAGACGCCAATAAATGCATTGGTTGCCGTACCTGTGAAGTGGCCTGCGTGGTATCCCATCAGGATAACCAGGACTGCGCATCGCTGACCCCTGAAACCTTTTTACCCCGCATTCACGTCATCAAAGGCGTTAATGTCTCCACGGCGACGCTGTGCCGCCAGTGTGAAGACGCGCCGTGCGCTAACGTCTGTCCGAACGGTGCAATCAGCCGTGATAAAGGCTTTGTCCACGTGATGCAGGAGCGCTGCATTGGGTGTAAAACCTGCGTTGTGGCTTGCCCTTATGGCGCAATGGAAGTGGTCGTGCGTCCGGTTGTTCGTAACAGCGGGGCAGGTCTGAACGTCCGGGCAGAAAAAGCCGAAGCCAATAAGTGCGACCTGTGCCACCATCGTGAGGCCGGTCCTGCCTGTATGGAAGTCTGCCCGACTCACGCGCTGATTTATGTGGATCGCAATAAGCTTGAGCAACTGAGTGCTGAAAAACGCCGTCGCGCGGCGCTGGATTCCACTGCATCTTTGCTGTTCTGATATCTGAAAATCCGCGTAAAATACGTGCCGGATAAGGCGAAGCCGCCATCCGGCAAACGGACATTTCAGGGATACAATACCGCGGGAATTCATCATGACAATAAACAACCACTCCGGCGTACAGCTGCGTATTCGCGGTAAGGTACAGGGCGTCGGATTTCGCCCCTACGTCTGGCAACTGGCGCAGCGGTTACAGCTACATGGCGATGTGTGTAACGACGGTGACGGTGTGGTTGTGCGTATACAGGAAGATCCGGCAGAGTTTATTGCGCAATTGCATCAACACTGCCCGCCGCTGGCGCGCATTGACAGCGTTGAGAGCGAACCGTTCGCCTGGAAGCAGCCGCCTGCCGACTTCTCGATTCGGCAAAGTGCTGGCGGCACGATGAATACGCAAATCGTTCCGGATGCCGCGACCTGTCCCGAATGTCTGGTTGAAATGAACACCCCCGGTGAACGCCGCTATCGTTATCCCTTTATCAACTGCACCCACTGTGGCCCGCGCTTTACGATCATCCGCGCCATGCCCTACGATCGCCCGTTTACCGTGATGGCGTCATTCCCACTCTGTGCGCAATGCGATAAAGAGTATCGTGATCCGTACGACCGTCGCTTCCATGCCCAGCCCGTTGCCTGTCCGGCATGCGGTCCCCACCTCGAATGGTTTAGCGCGGGTGAGCGGGCGGAGAAAGAAGAAGCGTTGCAGGCGGCAGTATCGCGCCTGAAAGCGGGCGGTATTGTGGCCGTTAAAGGGATTGGTGGGTTTCATCTGGTGTGCGATGCACGAAATGATGACGCCGTAGCGCTGCTCAGGCTGCGCAAACACCGTCCGGCAAAACCTCTGGCAGTGATGCTGCCCGGTGATGACGGACTGCCTGAACCCGCTCGTCGTTTGCTGACAACCCCAGCCGCGCCGATCGTGTTGGTGCAGAAACGCTATATCGCAGCATTGAGCGAGGGCATTGCGCCAGGGTTAACGGAAGTGGGCGTCATGCTGCCAGCGAATCCGTTGCAGCATTTGCTCTTACAAGAGATGAATTGTCCGTTGGTAATGACCTCCGGCAATCTCAGCGGCAGACCGCCCGCTATTACCAACGCGCAGGCGCTGGAAGATTTACACGAAATTGCCGATGGTTTCCTGCTGCATAACCGCGAAATTGTGCAGCGGATGGATGACTCTGTGGTACGCGACAGTGGGGAGATGCTGCGTCGTTCACGGGGTTACGTGCCGGATGCGGTGGCGCTGCCGCCAGGATTTCACGACGTGCCGCCGATGCTTTGCCTGGGCGCAGATCTGAAAAATACCTTCTGCCTGGTGCGTGGTGAACAGGCGGTTATCAGCCAGCATTTGGGCGATCTCAGCGATGACGGCATTCAGCAGCAGTGGCGTGATGCGCTGCGCCTGATCCAGAACATTTATGACTTTTCGCCGCAGCGTATCGTGCATGATGCACACCCTGGTTATGTTTCCAGCCAGTGGGCCAGCGAAATGAATCTGCCAACCGAAACGGTGCTGCATCACCATGCGCATGCCGCTGCGTGTCTGGCCGAGCACGGCTGGTCGCTCGATGGTGGTGACGTGATTGCTCTGACGTTAGACGGTATCGGCATGGGGGAAAATGGCGCGCTGTGGGGGGGAGAGTGTTTGCGGATCAACTATCGTGAATGCGAACACCTTGGCGGCTTGCCAGCGGTAGCGCTGGCGGGGGGCGATCTGGCGGCAAAACAGCCGTGGCGCAATTTGCTCACGCAGTGCCTGCGTTTTGTTTCTGACTGGCAGCGCTACCCGGAAACATCGGTGCTGCAACATCAAAACTGGAACGTGCTGGCGCGCGCCATTGAGCGGGGGATTAACGCACCGCTGGCGTCATCGTGCGGACGGCTGTTTGATGCCGTTGCCGCCGCGCTTCAATGTGCGCCGGAATCGCTGAGTTATGAAGGTGAGGCAGCCTGCGCGCTGGAGGCGATGGCATCGCAATGTGCTGGCGTTGAGCACCCTGTCACGGTGCCGCTTGATGGCAATCAGCTGGACTTAGCGGTTTTTTGGCAGCAATGGCTGACCTGGCAGGCCAAACCTGCCGAAAGAGCGTGGGCGTTTCACGACGCGCTGGCGCGTGGGTTTGCTACCCTGATGCGTTTGCAGGCCGAAGAGCGGGGGATTAAGACGCTGGTATTCAGCGGAGGTGTGATGCATAACCGCTTATTGTCAGCCCGGCTGGCGTTTTATCTGCATGATTTTACCTTACTGTTCCCACAGCGTTTACCGGCGGGCGACGGCGGGTTGTCGTTGGGGCAGGGCGTGATTGCCGCGGCGCGGGCGTTGGCGCAAAAATAAAAAAAGCCCCGGGACTGGCGGGGCAAGAACAACAGGTCGGGGCATACCGACAAGTGGCAACGCACATCCATGTGCGTGAGGTTAATAAATCAAGCAACGGTATCCTGTACTTACACGGGCAGCGTTTTCAGCAGCGCAAAGGCCTCTTTCATGCGGTCTTCACTGACGACAAAGGCACATAGCTGGCCTGCGTCGTTCATCCCTCTGGCCACCATCCCCTGCGCTTCGGCGGCAATATGCCAGTTCAGATCGCGGCGTTGGGTTTCCCCAGCCAGATGCAAGGGTAATTCCGGCGTTTTGACTTTTACCAGCATGGCAGGCAACTTCAATGGCGCATTGCCGCCGAGCAGGTTTTTCGCCAGATACATGGCGCTCAGCTGAATCGGTTGCAGGAACGGGAGTACCTGACCGTTAATTTCCGCACAGTCGCCGAGAGCATAAATGTCCGGGTGGCTGGTTTGCAGGTAACTGTCGACGCAGACGCCACGATTGATGTTCAATCCGGCGCGACGCGCCAGCGCGGTTTCAGGGCGCAGACCCGTAGCGGCGATCACCGCATCGACTTCTATGCTGCGGCTACGATCGAGCGTGGCGCGAATCCCCGACTCCGTTTTCTCCAGCCCCTGAAGCTGCGATTTCAGCAGCAGGTGTACGCCCATATCGGTCAGACGATGCTGTAAGCGACTGCTTACTTCTGGCGGCATCAGCGAAGCCAGAATGCTGGCAGCGTTGTCGATAAGCGTCACCGCTTTACCAGCACGACAAAAATCCATCGCCAGTTCGCTGCCAATCAAGCCGCCGCCGACAATCAGCACCCGTTGGGCGTCACGCAGTTGTGTTTCACAGGCGCGATACTCTTGTTGGCTGTTCAATGTGAGCATTAACTCACGTCCGGTAATCGGCGGTACGAAGGCAGATGCTCCCGTCGCCAGCACCAGTTTGTCGTATGGCCACTGTTGCTCCTGGCTTTTCACTACGTGAGCATCGGCATCGATGTCGGTTACCCAGGTGTGCGGAAAGAGGCGCAAATTAAACTGTTCGGCAAACTCCCCCGCCGACTGGCGGGTGAGGTCGTCTGCACGTTGCGACTGACTGATAACATGGCTGAGATCGGGCTTGTTGTACTCATCCATACTGTCCGCAGCAATCAGGGTCAGCGGGACATTTGCATCCTGCTTACGGATATTTTTGACTAACTGGCGGGCGGCGAAGCCCGAACCAATAATGACAATTCCGCGGCTCATTTTGCCTCCGTTGCCAGTACGTCGAAGACGTCTTTACCTAATGAACATTCCGGGCACAGGAAGTTATCCGGCACGTCGCTCCACGGTGTTCCCGGCGCGACATCCTGCAGCGGTTCACCTTTTGCCGGGTCGTAAATCCACTGGCATACGCTGCACTGCATGCTTGGACCAAGATCAGCGGCAGCCGCCGCGGCACAGGCGCACTCTTCCTCTTTGGTTGCCGTTTTGACGATTGTTTCCGGCAGCGGAGCAAGCGCCCACTGACGTGCGATTTCACGGCCATGCTGGCGACACAGTTCCAGCGCGTCCAGATCCGGACGCCATTTCGCTTTCAGACTCAGCGACATCTCGAAACCGGCATCCTGCAAGCGTGTGGACAAACGGTCTACCGCACCGCCGCTCCAGCCGTGTGAACCAAAGGCGCTGGCGCGTTTGTTACGAAAACGCAGGCCGGTCATCTCTTCTACCAGACCGGCGATTTTTGGCATCATTACGTTATTCATCGTTGAAGTACCAACCAGCACGCCTTTAGAGCGGAAGACGTTAGTCAGGACTTCGTTTTTGTCGCTACGGGCGACGTTAAAGATTTTCACCGCCACGTTCGGGTCTACTTCGTTGATGCCCTGGGCAATGGCGTCCGCCATCATGCGGGTGTTGTTGGACATGGTGTCGTAGAAAATGGTGATACGGTCTTCCTGATAGTCAGCCGCCCATTTCAGATACATTTCAACGATTTGTGTCGGGTTGTCGCGCCATACCACGCCGTGGGAAGTGGCAATCATATCCACCGGCAGGTTGAAGCCGAGAATCTCAGTGATTTTCGGTGTCACCAGACGGCTGAACGGCGTCAGGATGTTGGCGTAGTAACGCTGGCACTGTTCGAACAGTTCGGTCTGGTCAACTTCGTCGTTAAACAGACGTTCATCACAGTAGTGCTGGCCGAAGGCATCGTTACTGAACAGCACCGCATCGCCGGTCATGTAGGTCATCATGCTGTCAGGCCAGTGCAGCATCGGTGTTTCAACGAAGATCAGCTGCTTACCGTTGCCAATGTCCAGCGAGTCGCCGGTTCTCACCACGTTGAAGTTCCACTCCGGGTGGTGGTGGTGCCCGTTGATAGAGTCAATAGCGTTGGCTGTGCAGTAAATTGGCGTGTCCGGGATGCAGGACATCAGTTCAGTCAGCGCACCGGCATGGTCCTCTTCCGCGTGGTTAATGATGATGTAGTCGATATCTGCCAGGTCAATTTCACTGCGCAGGTTCTGCACGAATTCACGGCTAAACTTGTGGTCTACTGTATCGATCAGGACATTTTTTTCTTCACGGATGAGATAGCTGTTGTAGCTGCTACCGCGCAGCGTTTTATATTCAGTCCCGTGGAAATCACGAACTTCCCAGTCACGTTGGCCAACCCAATGAATGTTATTTTTAACCAGAATAGACATAGCAACCTCAGTAATTAATTCAGCGTTTTCTAAAAAAGATGTTTTGCTTATTGCAGGTTGCGTGCCAACTTTTTAATTGTTGATTTTAAAGGGTTTGTTTTTTAATGCCTATAAGGTGGTAGTCAAAATGACTATTCATTTTATTGTCAATATGACAATATGAATTGTCAAAATGACAATGAGGTCGTCATGAGTTTTTCCGTAGACGTGCTGGCGGGTATCGCCATTGAATTACAAAGCGGTATTGGACATCAGGACCGTTTTCAACGCCTGATAACCACATTGCGTCAGGTGCTGGAGTGCGACGCGTCGGCATTGCTGCGCTATGAGTCGCGACAGTTTATTCCGCTGGCGATCGATGGGCTGGCGCAGGACGTTCTCGGCAGGCGCTTTACCCTGGAAGGGCATCCTCGTCTGGAGGCGATTGCCCGCGCCGGGGACGTGGTTCGTTTCCCTGCCGACAGCGATTTGCCAGACCCTTACGATGGGCTGATTCCGGGCCAGGAGAGCCTGAAGGTACACGCCTGCATTGGCTTACCGCTGTTCGCCGGTCAAAATCTGATTGGCGCGTTAACGCTGGATGGCATGGAGCCCGATCAATTCGACGTTTTCAGCGATGAAGAGCTTAGGCTGATTGCCGCGCTGGCGGCGGGCGCGCTGAGCAATGCGCTGCTGATTGAACAACTGGAAAGCCAGAATATGTTGCCGGGCTCGTCGACGGCCTTCGAGCAGGTGACTGAAACCCAAATGATTGGCCTGTCGCCCAATATGCTGCAGTTGAAAAAAGAGATTGAGATTGTGGCGGGATCCGATCTCAACGTACTGATTAGCGGCGAAACGGGGACCGGGAAGGAACTGGTAGCTAAGGCTATCCATGAAGGTTCGCCGCGCGCGGTGAATCCGCTGGTGTATCTGAACTGCGCGGCGTTGCCGGAAACCGTAGCGGAAAGTGAGCTGTTTGGTCACGTAAAAGGCGCCTTTACCGGGGCTATCAGCAATCGTAGCGGTAAGTTTGAAATGGCTGACAATGGGACGCTGTTTCTCGATGAGATTGGCGAACTCTCGCTGGCGTTACAGGCTAAGTTGCTACGTGTGTTGCAGTACGGCGATATTCAGCGTGTGGGTGACGATCGCAGCCTGCGCGTGGATGTTCGGGTGCTGGCGGCAACGAACCGTGATTTACGGGAAGAGGTGCTGGCCGGGAATTTCCGTGCGGATTTGTTCCACCGTCTGAGCGTCTTTCCCCTTTCCGTACCGCCCCTTCGTGAACGCGGCGAAGATGTGGTACTGCTGGCCGGTTATTTTTGCGAACAATGTCGGCTGCGGCTGGGACTTTCCCGCGTGGTGTTAAGTCCCGGCGCGCGTAGCCATCTGTTGAATTATGGCTGGCCCGGGAACGTGCGTGAGCTGGAACATGCCATTCACCGGGCGGTTGTTCTGGCCAGAGCCACCAGGGCAGGGGATGAAGTGGTGCTTGAGGCGCAGCATTTTGCCCTGCAGGATGAAACCCCGGCTCCCCAGGCAGAGGTTGTTGCGGAGATCCCGCAGCATCGCAACCTGCGTGAGGCAACGGAGTCATTCCAGCGGGAGATGATCCGCCGGGCGTTGGCGCAAAATAATCACAGTTGGGCGGCAAGTGCGCGGGCGCTGGAAACAGACGTCGCCAACCTGCACCGGCTGGCGAAACGTCTGGGGCTGAAGGATTAGAGAATACCTGCCTGATAGAAATCCTGCAGGTTGATAGCACCGGTGAGTTTACCGTTTTCATCTACCACCGGTGCGGCAGTGATTTTGCGCTTCATCAAGATCTCTTTGGCGTCAATGGCGCGGCTCTGCGCCTGCAGCGTAATGCCATTATGGGTCATTGCTTCGCTAACCTGAGTGGTGAGCGCTCCGCCGCCAACCAGCCAGCGGCGCAGGTCGCCGTCGGTAAAGACGCCTTTCACCAGCGACTCGTCGTCGCAGACTGCCACCAGGCCAAGACCCGTACGGCTTAGTTCCAGCATCGCGTCCATGACGCTGGTGGTGAGCGTCACCTGCGGAATGGCATCGTCACGGCGCATCAGATGATGCACTTTATTTAACAGACGAGCGCCCAGCGCACCCGCCGGATGCGAGCGGGCAAAATCTTCTTCGTTAAAGCCGCGCGCCTGCATCACGGCGATTGCCAATGCGTCGCCCATCATCAGAGTGTTCACGGTGCTGGAAGTCGGTGCCAGGCGCATCGGACAGGCTTCACGCTCAACGGAAATATCCAGCACGGCTTTGGCTGCCAGACCCAGCGGTGAGGTCGGTTTTCCGGTCATTGCCAGCAGAGCGACGGACTTGTCTTCCAGGCGCGGAATGATGAGATCCAGTTCTTTTGCGCCGCCGGAGTAGGAAATAAACAGCATGACATCACGGCTTTCAATCATCCCTAAGTCGCCATGCAGCGCTTCAGCCGGATGCACAAAAAAGGCGGGCGTGCCGGTACTGGCGAGGGTCGCGGCTATTTTTTTGCCAATATGGCCTGATTTGCCAATCCCGGAGACAATCACTTTGCCTTCGCAGTGGATGATAGTATTGGCGGCGCGGACAAAATCATCGCCCAGTCGTTCAGGCAGTCGGCTGGCTTCCTGTAGCTCCAGCATTAACGTCTGACGGCCCGCGTTCAGTAGTGCATCACTCATTGGTTTCTCCGGTTATGATCACTTCAATCCCTTTTGCTTCCAGCGCCTGACGAAACGCAGGGTCGATACCCGCATCGGTAATCAGCTTGTCGACGCTTTCCAGACTGCACACAACATTGGGGCTTTTACGCCCAAATTTTGACGAGTCAGCCATCAGAATCACTTCGCGAGCGGCATTGCACATCGCTTTACTGACGCTAAACACCTCATTAAAGGTGGTCACGCCGGCATTGAGGTCAATGCCGTCGGTGCCCATGAAGAGTTTATCAAAGCTGAACTGCTCAAAGGCGTTTTCTGCCAGCTGACCGTGAAATGACGCAGATTTTTTGCGAAAGGTCCCGCCGGGCATCAGGATAGTTTGCTCGTTGTCCAGCTCTGAAAGGGCGTTAACAATGTGCAGACTGTTGGTCATGACGGTGATGTTGCTAAAGCGGGTGAGCATCGGCACCATCTGCAATACGGTGCTGCCCGCATCCAGAATAATCGAGTCGCCATCGTGAATAAAACGGACGGCGGCTTCGGCAATCTGCTCTTTTTTATGCGTATTGATTAGCGTTTTGTGATCGATTGGCGGGTCGGATTCATCTTTATTTAATACCACGCCGCCATAGGTACGAATGACGGTTCCGGCATTCTCCAGAATGACCAGGTCTTTGCGAATGGTCGTGCCGGTTGTGTCAAAGTAGTGGGCCAGTTCTTCAACCGAGCATTTCCCCTGCTTTTGCAGGTGCTCCAGTATGGCTGCCTGTCGCTGACGAGGTTTCATAGGCGTGATTACCCTGACTTAATAGGTTGCAAAATGATAATTTCGCAAGCTATTAGCATTCACAACGAAATTACCCATGTTTCAGTTTAAGCGCCAATGATAGTGCATTCTGCGCTAACGGATCATGGGGAAAGATCACATCAGGCTGTAAATCATCAAGATGTTTGCCCATTATCGTGGCAATTTTACCGGGCCTGGCGAATACAGTAAGACCTTTCATAAATAACGAATCGGTAACCCGCTGCTGCTCATCCAGCGCGATGGCGACCACCACGCGGGGTTTAAACCGTCCACCGGAACGACCTACGCCAACCCGACCCCGCTGGCAGAGTTGATCAAACGCCCGGTTAAAGCGGGATATTTGCCAGCCACCGAGCGCCAGTTGCAGGCACCAGGCGATAGCGGCGACGGTAATCAGTGCGGAAACCATAATGTGCTCCTTTGATTTTGCCGGATGGCGGCTGTGCCTTATCCGACCAGGTGTGTGTAGGCCCGGTAAGCGCAGCGCCACCGGGCAATCATGTTTCTTAGAACATCACCTGACCACCGGTCACGTTAATGGACTGACCGGTGCAGTAAGAGGCTTTCGGGCTGGCGTAAAACAGCAGCATGTTCAGCACGTCCTGATAATCGCAGCCGCGCTTAAGCGGAACCTTATCAATGTAGTACTGCTCGACTTCGTCTGGCTTAAGGCCAAGCTTGGTCGCATATTGCGGTAATAATGACTGAAACATCGGTGATTTCAGCAGATTGCCGAGCATCAGTGAATGCACGGTGATCCCGTACTCTGCCAGATCCAGCGCCAGCGACTGGGTTAAACCTACGCCGCCAAATTTTGCCGCGCTATAGCCTGAGTTGTGTTTACTGCCCACTTTCCCTGATTTGGAGTTGATCTGGATAATGCGTCCCTGGACGCCATCGCGGATCATCAGGCGTGAAAATTCACGTGCGCAGAGGAAGTAGCCGACCAGATTCACCTGCAGTGAGCGGTCGAAATCCCCAAGCTGAAAGTCGCTGATAAACGCGGCTTTAGCGATACCCGCGCTGTAAACCAGCAGATCGACGCGGCCAAATATTTCATCCACTCCGCGCGACAGCGCCAGCACACTTTGTTCGCTGGTGGCATCAGCGCCAAAACCGTAGGCGGTGCCTTCGCCAAACTCGGCGTTAATTTCCTGCGCGACGTTGGCGGCTTTATCGCTTTGGATATCCACCACCGCGACGCGGTACCCTTCTGTCGCAAGCCCACGGCAAAGGAATGCCCCCAGGGTCTGGCCTCCACCAATGACAACGGCAACCTGATTCATCTTTATCTCCTTCAATCTTAAGCAATAAACTTCAAAATACAGCCCGGTGCGATACCGTCCGGTACGGGGCCCGCAACGTGTACGGTGCCGGGAAATTCCGCTTCACTCAGTCCGTCAAAACGCAGAGTGATATGCCCCAGTTCACGTAAGTTTTGTTCCGCCACGCTGCCAACGGCTGTGACCGGGTAGTGATGCTGGCCTAGCTCAAATTGGATCCCAGCCTGCAAAGAGCCGTTCAGCTCCCCATGGCAATGGATGAAGCAAAATTCTTCGATATCCGCAGGCGCGCCTTCACGAAAGGTAATTAGCATCTGGTCGCAGAGTGCATCCGGGGCGCTCTGGCCGATGCGGGTGATGGTTGTTTCATAAATCACGGTCATTTTTGAGAGCCTCTTATTGGTAAATAAAGCCGGAAACAAACCAGGCGATGAGAACGGTCGGTGCGCCGGTCAGAAAACGACTCACCAGTACGGATGGCACACCGACGCGGACCGTGTCCTGGCGCGCTTCGGCTAGCGACAATCCGACTGGAATAAAGTCGCATGCCGCCTGGGCGTTAATGGCGAACAAGGCAGGTAGCGCCAGATGCGGAGGAATGTTCCCCAAACCAATCTGTACGCCGATCAGGACGCCGATAACCTGGGCGATGACCGCACCAGGGCCGAGGAAAGGGGACAGCAGCGGGAAAGAGCAGATCAGCGCCAGGGTTACCAGCCCCAGCGGATGGCTGGCCAGCGGTGCGAGTCCATGGGCAATCCAGTCCCCCAGGCCAGACGCCATAATGATGCCGATCAGCGCCGAGACGAACGCCATAAACGGCAGAATGGTTTTCAGGACGGTATCGATAGTGTCTCGCCCGGCCTGAAACAGAACCGCAACGGCTGAACCCATTCCCATGCCGACTTTTGCCAACAGACCGTCGCTTTGTTCGGTAATTTTCTTGCTGGTGTCGTACTCGCGACCCATCGTGCTGTTTGCAGGCGTTGGCGCAGCGGATGCTTCACCGACAACGGTAATATTTTCTTCTTTCACGCCAGAGACATAGATATCTTCGATAATATATTGGGCCAGCGGACCGGATTTACCCGTCGCGTGAATATTCACTGTTGGTATACGACGTTTTGGATAGATCCCGCAGCGCAGCGTGCCGCCGCAGTCGATGATCGCCACGCCAATTTCGTTCTCTGGCGGCTCGCCTTCTTTGAAGCCATCAACGGCCTGCCAACCTGTCAGGCTGGCTATCCTGTCGACTATTGCGGGGCGAGTCCCGGCGGTGATATAGACAATTTTCTTGCCTGGCACGGCATCCAGTTCAAGCGGGCCGCCCCAGCCGCCGGTGCCTTTTTCAATACGAATACGCGTCATGATGCTGCTCCCGCCAGATGTACTTTCTGCTCAAGTTGAATGCCCATTTTTTTCTCAAAGATGGTGGTGGTGAAATCGGTCACCCAGCCGCGGAAGAAGTTGGTCACCAGGCCGACCAGCAAATAGCTCACTGCCAGCGGGCCGAGCGGAAGACCCAGCGTGGTCAGTCCGCTGGCGATCCCCAGATAGACGAACAGCTCACCGGGGTTGATGTGGGGAAATAAGCCGTTCATTGAATGGCAGCTGTAAGAGGCGGCTGCGTAGTAGCTGGGCTTGAACTTTTCCGGCATAAAGCGGCCCAGGCTCAGCGTCATAGGATTACAAAACACAAATGTGCCGATGCACGGCAGCAGTAGATAGCGGGACAGCGGGTTTCCGGCGCAGCGCTGGGCAAAACGTTCAATACGTTGCTGACCGATAAAGTTAATCAGCGCATTCATGATGACCAGCAGACTGATCAGCAGAGGCAGAATACCGGTCACCATGCCGGTAAACACCTCTCCGCCTTTCTGGAACAATCCGATAAACCACTCAGCACCGAGTGTGATGGTGTCGATCATTATTCTACTCCTGTAGGGGTTTTAGTTATCTTGCCAAACGGTAACTAATTTTAATCAGATTGAAAGATTTAAAAGTGTTATTTTGATCGCAAAATGAAAGATAAATATTTTAATTTGAAAGATTGTGCGTGAGAACGCGCAAATGTGCCGGTCAGGAGTGCAAGAGGGGGGAAATTCTGTGAAGGAGAGCGACTACTGCTTCCTTGTGTGGCGGAGGATGCTTTACCATACTTCTCCCAGGCTGAATTTGTTTAATGGATGTCTCATGTTCAAGCGTCGTTATGTAGCGTTACTGCCCCTTTTTGTATTGCTTGCTGCTTGTAGCAGCAAACCTAAACCTTCAGAGACTCAAACGACTACGGGTACGCCATCCGGCGGCTTCCTGCTTGAGCCACAGCACAATGTCATGCAAACGGGCGGCGATTTTGCCAATAATCCAAACGCGCAGCAGTTCATCGAGAAAATGGTGAACAAGCACGGCTTTGACCGCCAGCAGTTGCAGGAGATCCTGTCGCAGGCCAAGCGTCTGGACTCGGTATTGCGTTTGATGGACCGCCAGGCGCCGACGACTCAACCGCCAGCCGGACCTAACGGTGCATGGCTGCGGTATCGTAAACAGTTCATCACTCCGGATAACGTACAAAACGGTGTGGCCTTCTGGAACCAATATGAAGATGCGCTGAACCGTGCATGGCAGGTCTACGGCGTACCGCCGGAAATTATCGTTGGCATTATTGGCGTAGAGACTCGCTGGGGCCGCGTGATGGGTAAAACGCGGATTCTGGATGCGTTAGCGACGTTGTCGTTTAACTATCCTCGTCGTGCGGAATATTTCTCTGGTGAACTGGAAACCTTCCTGCTGATGGCGCGAGATGAAAGCGACGATCCGCTCGATTTGAAAGGTTCTTTCGCAGGGGCGATGGGCTACGGCCAATTTATGCCATCTTCCTATAAACAATATGCCGTTGATTTCAATGGCGATGGTCACATTAACCTGTGGGATCCGGTTGATGCTATCGGTAGCGTGGCGAACTATTTCAAAGGCCACGGCTGGGTGAAAGGCGATATGGTTGCGGTTCCGGCGAATGGCCAGGCGCCTGGGCTGGCGAACGGCTTTAAAACCCAGTACAGCATTTCTCAGCTTGCCGCCGCAGGCCTGACGCCGCAGCAGTCTCTGGGTAATCATCAGCAGGCCAGCCTTCTGCGACTGGATATCGGTACCGGTTATCAGTATTGGTATGGACTGCCGAACTTCTACACCATCACCCGCTATAACCACAGTACCCACTATGCAATGGCCGTGTGGCAATTGGGTCAGGCGGTCGCGCTGGCGCGCGTGCAGTAATCATTTGTTATCGGTCTACAGGGGCAATTCCTTGTAGACCGAATAGGCTATCCTGGTGCGTTATCCGGTACTCTTTTGAATGCGGTTTATCTATTTTCTGAATGCCCCTCGTAAAATTGTCTCCTCATCCCCATCTTGGTTATGAAAGTGCTATCTTGTCCGGCATATTTTTTTAACTGACAGAGGCTGAAATGACCGACAGTGAACTGATGCAGTTAAGCGAGCAGGTTGGCCTGGCGTTGAAAGCGCGCGGGGCAACCGTGACGACGGCGGAATCCTGCACCGGCGGCTGGGTAGCCAAAGCAATTACGGATATTGCCGGCAGCTCCGCCTGGTTTGAGCGCGGGTTTGTGACCTACAGCAATGGAGCCAAAGCGCAGATGATTGGCGTGCGCGAAGAGACGCTGGTCCAGCATGGGGCGGTGAGCGAACCTGTGGTGGTGGAGATGGCGATTGGCGCGCTAAAAGCGGCCCGCGCGCATTTCGCTGTTTCGATTAGCGGCATTGCGGGGCCAGATGGCGGCAGTGAAGAAAAGCCCGTGGGGACGGTATGGTTCGCTTTTGCCAGCGCGAGCGGCGAGGGGATTACTCGCCGGGAATGCTTCAGCGGCGATCGCGATGCGGTACGTCGACAGGCGACCGCCTACGCGTTACAAACCCTGTGGCAACAATTTCTACAAAACACTTGATACTGTATGAGCATACAGTATAATTGCCCCAACAGAACATTATCTATCACGTTTCGCGGTTTAACCCGAAAGCGGCATGACAGGAGTAATTAATGGCTATCGACGAAAACAAACAGAAAGCGTTGGCGGCAGCGCTGGGTCAGATCGAAAAGCAATTCGGTAAAGGCTCCATCATGCGCCTGGGTGAAGACCGTTCCATGGATGTGGAAACCATCTCCACTGGTTCGCTTTCTCTGGATATCGCATTGGGCGCGGGCGGTTTGCCAATGGGCCGTATCGTTGAAATCTACGGGCCTGAATCTTCCGGTAAAACGACGCTGACCCTGCAGGTTATTGCTGCCGCCCAGCGCGAAGGTAAAACCTGTGCGTTCATCGATGCTGAACACGCGCTGGATCCCGTCTATGCGCGCAAGCTTGGCGTTGATATCGACAACCTGCTGTGCTCTCAGCCGGATACCGGTGAACAAGCGCTGGAAATCTGTGATGCGCTGGCGCGCTCCGGTGCAGTTGACGTTATCGTTGTCGACTCCGTTGCCGCATTGACGCCGAAGGCAGAAATCGAAGGCGAGATTGGTGACTCTCACATGGGCCTTGCGGCACGTATGATGAGCCAGGCCATGCGTAAGCTGGCCGGTAACCTGAAGCAGTCCAACACGCTACTGATTTTCATCAACCAGATCCGTATGAAGATTGGCGTTATGTTCGGTAACCCGGAAACCACCACCGGTGGTAACGCCCTGAAATTCTATGCTTCTGTTCGCCTGGATATCCGTCGTATTGGCGCGGTGAAAGAAGGCGACAACGTGGTTGGTAGCGAAACCCGTGTTAAGGTCGTGAAAAACAAAATTGCAGCGCCGTTCAAACAGGCTGAATTCCAGATTCTTTACGGTGAAGGTATCAACTTCTACGGCGAACTGGTTGATTTGGGCGTGAAAGAGAAGCTGATTGAAAAAGCCGGTGCATGGTACAGCTACAACGGTGAGAAAATTGGTCAGGGTAAAGCGAATGCCACTAACTGGCTGAAGGAAAACCCGGCAACTGCGAAGGAAATTGAGAAGAAAGTACGCGAGTTACTGCTCAATAACCCGGATTCAAAACCAGACTTCTCTGTTGATGACAGCGGTGAAGATGTAAAAGAAACGAACGAAGATTTCTGATAATCTGACGTTATCGCACATAGAAGGGCTGCATACCATGCAGCCCTTTTCCATTTCTGAAGGCTCACTATGACAGAAGCAACTTCCCGCCGCTCCGCTTATTCCCGACTTCTTGACCGCGCTGTACGTATACTGGCGATGCGCGATCACAGCGAGCAGGAACTGCGGCGTAAGCTGGCCGCTCCGGTGATGGGAAAAAATGGACCGGAAGACATTGATGCAACGCCGGAGGATTACGACAAGGTCATCGCCTGGTGTATTGAAAGTCGTTATCTGGATGATGACCGCTTCGTTCAGCAGTTTATCTCCAGCCGTAGCCGTAAAGGTTATGGACCCGCGCGTGTGCGTCAGGAATTAAACCAAAAAGGGATTTCGCGTGAAGCCGTTGAACGAGCCATGCGCGAGTGCGAAATTGACTGGGCAGGGCTTGCGCGCGCGCAGGCCATTCGTAAATACGGAGAACCTTTACCTGTAGATTTTTCAGATAAGGTAAAGGTCCAGCGCTTTTTGCTCTACCGTGGCTATCTGATGGAAGATATTCAGGCAATATGGCGAAATTTTGACGATTGAGCGCATACGGGATTTTACTTCCCAGTAAAGAAAACTTATCTTATTCCCACTTTTCGATTGCCAGAGGCGCAGTTTACGTGCCGATGCTGGTAATGACATTTCGTTAGCTTGATTTCTTCAGGATAATTATGAGCAAGAGCACCGCTGAGATCCGTCAGGCGTTTCTCGATTTTTTCCATAGTAAAGGACATCAGGTAGTTGCCAGCAGCTCCCTGGTACCGAACAATGACCCTACTTTGTTGTTTACCAACGCCGGGATGAACCAGTTCAAGGATGTGTTCCTTGGCCTCGACAAGCGTAATTATTCCCGCGCAACCACCTCGCAGCGTTGCGTGCGTGCGGGCGGTAAGCACAACGACCTGGAAAACGTCGGTTACACTGCACGTCACCATACTTTCTTCGAAATGCTGGGCAACTTCAGCTTCGGCGATTATTTCAAACATGATGCTATTCAATACGCATGGGAACTGCTGACCGGTGAAAACTGGTTTGCCCTGCCAAAAGAGCGTCTGTGGGTCACCGTCTATGAAACTGACGATGAAGCCTATGAAATCTGGGAAAAAGAAGTCGGCATTCCGCGCGAACGTATCATCCGTATCGGTGATAACAAAGGCGCGGCTTATGCTTCCGACAACTTCTGGCAGATGGGTGATACCGGCCCTTGCGGTCCGTGCACCGAAATTTTCTACGACCATGGCGACCACATTTGGGGTGGCCCTCCGGGAAGCGCAGAAGAAGATGGCGATCGCTACATTGAGATCTGGAACATCGTCTTCATGCAGTTCAACCGTCAGGCTGACGGTACCATGGAACCGCTGCCGAAGCCGTCCGTGGATACCGGTATGGGCCTTGAGCGTATTGCGGCCGTGCTGCAACACGTTAACTCCAACTATGAAATCGACCTGTTCCGTTCACTGATTGAGTCCGTGGCGAAAGTCACTGGTGCGACCGATCTGAGCAACAAGTCGCTTCGCGTTATCGCTGACCATATCCGCTCCTGTGCATTCCTGATTGCCGATGGCGTTGTCCCGTCGAATGAAAACCGTGGTTATGTGCTGCGTCGTATCATTCGTCGCGCGGTACGTCATGGCAACATGCTGGGCGCGAAGGATACCTTCTTCTACAAGCTGGTTGGTCCGCTGGTGGACGTCATGGGCTCCGCAGGTGAAGAACTGAAGCGTCAGCAGGCTATGGTTGAGCAAGTTCTGAAAACCGAAGAAGAGCAGTTTGCGCGTACACTGGAGCGTGGTCTGGCGCTGCTGGATGAAGAACTGGCAAAACTGTCCGGTGATACACTGGATGGCGAAACCGCATTCCGTCTGTATGACACCTACGGTTTCCCGGTTGACCTGACGGCGGACGTTTGCCGCGAGCGCAACATTAAGGTTGACGAAGCGGGCTTTGAAGCCGCAATGGAAGAACAGCGCCGTCGCGCACGTGAAGCCAGCGGCTTTGGCGCAGACTACAATGCGATGATTCGTGTTGATGGCGCCTCTGAATTTAAAGGCTACGAACACCTGGAACTGAACGGCAAAGTGACCGCGCTGTTTGTTGATGGTAAAGCGGTAGACGCAATTAACGCAGGTCAGGACGCAGTTGTCGTACTGGATCAGACTCCGTTCTATGCGGAATCTGGTGGTCAGGTTGGCGACAAGGGTGAACTGAAAGGCGCAGGCTTCGCGTTTGCCGTGAGCGACACGCAGAAATATGGCCAGGCGATTGGTCACATTGGTAAGCTGTCTGCGGGTTCTCTGAAAATTGGCGATGCAGTACAGGCTGATGTTGATGAAGCTCGTCGTGCGCGCATTCGCTTGAACCACTCCGCAACGCACCTGATGCACGCGGCGCTGCGCCAGGTACTGGGCACGCATGTGGCACAGAAAGGCTCGTTGGTTAACGATAAAGTGCTGCGCTTCGACTTCTCTCATACTGAAGCTATGAAGCCTGCTGAAATCCGTGCCGTTGAAGATCTGGTGAATGCGCAAATTCGTCGCAATCTGCCGATTGAAACGAACATCATGGATCTCGAAGCGGCGAAAGCCAAAGGCGCAATGGCGCTGTTTGGCGAGAAATATGACGACCACGTGCGTGTTCTGAGCATGGGTGATTTCTCTACCGAACTGTGTGGTGGTACTCATGCCAGCCGTACGGGTGATATCGGTCTGTTCCGTATTGTGTCTGAGTCAGGCACTGCGGCGGGCGTTCGTCGTATCGAAGCTGTGACCGGTGAAGGCGCTATCCAAACCGTGCATGCTGAGAGCGATCGCTTAAGCGATATTGCGCAGCTGCTGAAAGGCGATAGCCAGAATATTGGTGACAAAGTTCGTTCCGTGCTGGAGCGTACGCGTCAACTCGAAAAAGAATTGCAGCAATTGAAGGAACAGGCTGCGGCGCAGGAGAGTGCAAATCTCTCCAGCAAAGCGGTTGATATCAATGGCGTGAAGCTGCTGGTCAGCGAACTCGCGGACGTTGAGCCGAAAATGTTGCGTACCATGGTTGATGATCTGAAAAATCAACTGGGGTCTACCGTTATCGTTCTGGCAACGGTAGTGGAAGGTAAGGTTTCTCTGATTGCGGGTGTGTCTAAGGACGTGACAGATCGCGTGAAAGCAGGGGAGCTGGTTGGAATGGTCGCTCAGCAGGTAGGCGGTAAGGGTGGTGGTCGTCCGGACATGGCGCAAGCCGGTGGTACGGATGCTGCGGCTCTGCCAGCAGCGTTAGCCAGTGTGAAAGGCTGGGTCAGCGCAAAACTGTAATAATTATAAGCGTAAGTCGACGCTGCGGACTTCAATCCGCAGCGTTTGTATCAACGCTATCGACAACGATAAAGTCAGGTTGAAGTTGTGTATATCGGCTAAACTTAGGTTTAACAGAATGTGATGCCGTGACTGCTTACACTTAGGTGTTTGTCATCGCTTACTTTTTGGCGTTATATGATGGATAATGCCGGGATACAGAGAGACCCGACTCTTTTAATCTTTCAAGGAGCAAAGAATGCTGATTCTGACTCGTCGAGTTGGTGAGACCCTCATGATAGGCGATGAGGTCACCGTGACAGTTTTAGGGGTGAAGGGCAACCAGGTGCGCATTGGCGTAAACGCCCCGAAAGAAGTTTCTGTCCATCGTGAAGAGATCTACCAGCGTATCCAGGCTGAAAAATCCCAGCAGTCCAGTTACTAAGGTTTTCGCGTCTCACCTTTCTGGTGAGGCGCAACCTGATTGAATTATCCCTTTTCTTCTCTTTTCTTCTTCGTCTTCCTCATTTTTTCGATTCTCATCCGCGCATTGCCTTTCCCTGCGATTTTTCCGTTTGTTCATTGCCTCAGGAAATTGCCAATTTATCTGTTGATAAAACACTCTTTTTGCCGTTTTTGCAGACTAATTGCGCGTGAAATGTGCAAACGATAAAAGCGCTGGAAAAATTGTTTGACTTATAAGTCCCAGAAAGTAATATGTGCGCCACGCAGCGACGATGAGCAGAAACAAGTTCTTCGAAGCACTCGCAAGAGGCGTGTTGGTGAGGTGGCCGAGAGGCTGAAGGCGCTCCCCTGCTAAGGGAGTATGCGGTCAAAAGCTGCATCCGGGGTTCGAATCCCCGCCTCACCGCCATTTGCATCCGTAGCTCAGCTGGATAGAGTACTCGGCTACGAACCGAGCGGTCGGAGGTTCGAATCCTCCCGGATGCACCATCTTCTC